>JASLDZ010000066.1 GCA_030151985.1 Caulobacteraceae bacterium
GAGGTCCTCGAAGCTGGTGCCGTCGCGGCGGATGCGCAGCTTGCCGGGGAAGACGAGGCCGTCGGTCGAGACGTTCAGCCCCTCCAGGCACGACTGCAGCTCGGCCACGCCCACCACCACGGGCGGGATGGCCTGGATCGCGGTCGCCTGCTTGGTCGCGTAGTCGGAGGCGAGCTCGCCGCCGACCTTGTCGATGGTGTCCTCCACCACCGCCAGCATGATCCAGCCGATGATCGGGATGATCAGGTCGACGAAGACGTCGCAGCAGCTCTCGCCGGCGTCGAAGTGGCCCATGACCGGGTCGATCACCGCGTCGCAGGTCGTGTCCGTCTCGGTGACGTTCAGGTGCAGGAAGATCGGGCCGTCGAAGCTGACGTCGGGGTCGGGCCAGCAGGGGATGTGCACCGTCGCCGTGCCCTGCGCCCACAGGTGCCCCTCCGACTGGCCGTGGTCGCCGGGGTTGGAGGGCGTGACGGTGAGCGAGTGCAGGGTCGCGTCGCCGTGCGCGGTGTGCAGGTCGGAGTTGCCGCTCTCGATGCCGGGGAAGGCCTGGTCGATCGCGGTGTGGATCGTCTCGTCCAGCTTGGCGCGGCCGACCGCCAACGCCAGCTCCTCGCTCCCCAGGAAGTTGTCCGGCGCGGTGGCGTCGTCCACCGTGCCGGAGCGCAGCGTCATCAGGATGGCCAGCACCCCGTCGGCGGGCAGCAGGAAGCCCACGGGCGTCGTGACCGGATGGTCCGGATCGCCGCTCTTGGGCGTGTACATCGGGTATTTGCGGCCCGCGAGGTAGGAGGCCGCCTCCTGCGCCAGCACGGTCTTGGCGAAGGCCTCGGTGAACCAGGGCTCGGTGATCTTGCCGAACGCCGCCAGCCGCTGGACCAGCAGCGGCGTCAGCTGCGCCTTCACCAGCGACTCGGCCGGGTGGCCGCCCACGAACGTGATGGTGGTCGGGTGCGCGGGGTCGTCGGGCGCGCCCATGTCCACGCTGACCGAGCCGTCCCCCTGCGTCACCGGCCGCGAGAAGGTCGCCGTCCCGTACTCCTGGAAGAAGGCCTGCGGCACGTCGGCGTGCAGCGGCAGCGAGACGTTCAGGAACTGGCTCGGCCCGGGCGGGTCGAGGGTGGCGGTGATCGCGGGGTTGCCTGGCCCGTTCGGCGGCGAGAGCGTCGTGTCGCGCGAGCCGTCGTAGAGGTTCAGCGTGTTCCCGCCGAGCGCATAGGTGTGCGGGATCGTGTCGTACTTGGTGTGGATCGCCGCCTCGAACCGCGAGGCGTCGAGCTGCGGCAGGCCGTCGACCGAGGGCACGGTCACGTCGGCGGCGGTTATGCCCGTGAAGTCGATCCCCAGCACCGGCTCGCCGTCGTCGCCGGTCCAGGTGGCGAGCGCCCCCGGCGCCACGATGGTGGAGCGCAGCGTCACCTGCGCCAGCGACGGGTCGGGCGCGTCGGGGATCTGGGCGGTGATCTCGATCGGCAGGTTGAAGGCGATGTGCTTGGCGTCGGCGAGCGACAGGTCGGCCGGGCTGTCGTCGTCGTCGATCAGTCGCACCGAGACCGAGACGTTCTGGCCGGAATAGTTGCGCTGGAGCGGCCCGATGTTGTGCGGGAACAGGTCCTCGTTCTTGAGCGCGAGGTGGAAGATCGCCTTCAAGGGCCCGAGCCCCAACTCCACGCAGTAGTCGAAGTTGGAGGTGAGGTTCACGGGGCGTCGCTCCCCGGATCGGCGGCGGCCTTCGCCTTGTCCAGGTTGAACCGGATCGAGCGGAACCAGCTGCGGAACACGTTGGGCGTCTCGCCCGCCGCGATCTTCCGGAAGCGGTCGGGGGTATGGAACACCAGCCCGGTGCGGAGGATCTGGCCCAGCTCCACCAGGTCGTGCGCCGTGGGGTCGCGGTCCTTGTAGAACCACGCCGCTTCGAGCGGGACCTCCGCCGGCGCCGTCTTCGCCGGCGGAACGTCGGGGACGGGCGCGTTCAGGTCGAGGAAGCGGGCCTTCTCCTGCCAGGGCACGACGCCGACGCTGCTGGTGATCGCCTTGAAGTGCGTTGGCGGATACTTGACCTTCGGCTTGGGCCGCAGCGGCGCCAGCCGGTCGAGGATCGTCGCGTTCAGCGGCGGCTCGTAGGTCGGTTCGCGGTCGCCGACGTCGAGCGGCTGAAGCTTCAGCTTGTCGAACAGGATGCGCGCCATCCAGGCGGGGTCGTCCGGCTTCGGCGGCTCGCCCAGCGCCTTGGTGAGCGAAGCTTCGAGCTCGTCCTTGCGGGACTTCACCGCCTGCGGATGCTTCAGGCTGCGCAGCACGTGGTCGCGCATCTCGGCCGTCAGCTTTACGCCGTAGGCTTCGAGCGCCATCGCCGGGTTCACCGCCAGCATGACGCCGTATTCGGGATGCGCCTCGATCCGGCGCGCGACCTCGCGCACCGCGACCGCCAGCCGCTTGTGCGTGCCCGCATCCACCGAAGCTTGCTCCGGCGGCGGCGTAAGAGGAGCCAAGGTTAACCGCGACTTGGACGTTTCGGACTCAGGTTTCGCGTGTTCATCAACCTTGGGT
>JASLDZ010000121.1 GCA_030151985.1 Caulobacteraceae bacterium
CGAGATCGAGGTCAAGGCCGGCCTCTCCGTCATGGAGGGCGCGGTCAAGAACAACATCCCGGGCATCGACGCCGACTGCGGCGGGGCCTGCGCCTGCGCCACCTGCCACGTCTATGTCGACGAGGCCTGGAGCGACCGCACCGGCAAGCCCTCGGCCATGGAGGAGTCCATGCTCGACTTCGCCGAGAACGTGCAGCCGAACAGCCGCCTCTCCTGCCAGATCAAGGTGTCCGACGCGCTGGATGGCCTGCGCGTCACCATGCCCGAGAGCCAGCACTAGCCATGCCCGCGGGCGTGCGGCCCGATCCCGTCGGCCCCGGGCAGGAGAGCGCCTGGGCCTATCCCCGGCCGGCGATCGCCGAGCCGACCCCGCGCCACGTCCGCATCGTGCACCGGGGCGTCGTCGTGGCGGACACCCGCGTGGCGGTCCGCACCCTGGAGACCAGCCACCCGCCGACCTACTACCTGCCCCGCGCGGACGTGGCGCAAGGCGTGCTGCGGCCGAGCGCGACGCCCGGATCGGTGTGCGAGTGGAAGGGCCGCGCCGTCTATTTCGACGTCCTCGTCGGCGGCGAGACGCTGCGCGACGCGGCGTGGAGCTATCCGCACCCGGCGTCGGCCTTCGAGGCGATCCGCGACCACCTCGCCTTCTACGCCGCCCCGTTCGACGGCTGCTTCGTGGACGGCGAGCGCGTGGTCCCGCAGGCGGGCGGATTCTACGGCGGCTGGATCACCTCCCACGTCGCCGGCCCGTTCAAGGGGCCGCCGGGGACGCGGTTCTGGTGACCGGCGGAGGGGTCTAGCCGCGCAGGCTCCGCACCAGGTCGATCCGGCGCATCGCCTTGCCGGGGAGCGCCGACCAGCGGCCGAGGTCGCGCGCCTCGGCGGCGGCGCGCAGGGCGTAGGCGGCTCCTCGCACGGCGCTCGCGGGGTGAGCGCGGCCGACGAAGCCGTGGCCCAGGGGCGTGCGGACGTTCGCCAGGCTCTGCTTGAAGCGGTAGTCGCCGGGGCCGAGGTCCATCGCCGCGATCCCCGCGCCCTCGGCCCAGCGCAGGATGTCGGCGATCAGCAGCACGCCCGGCGAGTATCTCGCGTGCGTCTCGGCGTGGGCGATGAACCAGGCGTGCAGCACGCGGCCGCCCTGAAGCGCGTAGTGGGCCGCGATCATCTCGCCGCCTGCGTGCAGGGTGAACAGCCGCCCCCCGAACGCCAGGTCGGTCGAGGCGTTGAGCTGTCGAAGCAGCGTCAGCGGCCATCCCGCCTCGAAAATGTCGGTCTGCCCGGTCGCCCGGTACTGCGCCCGCTTCCAGTCGATCAGCGCTTCGAGGTCGGCGGCCGAGGCGGACAGCGCGGTGAAGGTCACGGGCCCGTGCTCGCGCTCCAGCTTGCGCCGCTTCTTGGCGGCGTCCTGCAGGATGTCGGAGCCCGCCGCCCGGCGGGCCGCGGCGTAGGCGTCGAAACCGCCGGAGACGTCGATCCGCAGCGTCTCGGCGGTTCCCCGCACGAAGCGCGCGAAGGAACCGTCCGGCTCCGCGAGGTTGAACAGGTCCAGCCGACCGACCCCGAAGGCGCGCGCGACGGCCGCCGGATCGAGGCGCAGCCCTGGCCGCAGCACGGGCCCCTGGACGTCGCACAGGGGCGCGCCGCAAGGGCCGGCGGTGAACCGCCCGACGCGCGCCGCCATGAACCCCACCGATTCGCCGCCCTCGCGCGCCACCAGCACGCGTCCGCGCGCCGCGTCCGGACCGCCGGCCGCGGCCAGCGCCAGGGGCCAGTCGGGCGAGAGGTAGGGGCTGTCGAGCGCCGGTTGCGCCGCCTGCAGCGCGCGCCACGCCGACACGTCGGCGGCGGCCAGCTCCAGCGGGCGTACGATCTCCAGGCGCATGGGACGACGCCTAGCGCGTCGCCGTCGACGCCGGGTTAAGGCTCAGTCGGCGCCCTCCGGCGCTTCGCCGGATTCCCGCTCCGACAGCTGGCGCGCCAGGTCGAGCACGAGCCGCCGCCGCTTGGTGCGCATCCCCGCCAGCAGGCGCGCGATCTCCGCCGCCTCGGGCGTGGAGGTCAGGTCGTGGACGAACGCCGCCTGCTCCGGCTCGGCGACGCCGTAGGCGGCTTCGGTGGTGGGGTCGGCCAGCCCCTCGAAGAAATAGGACACGGAAGTTTTCAACGCCCGCGCGATCTCATACAACTTGGACGCGCTGACCCGGTTGGCCCCTTTTTCGTATTTCTGAACCTGCTGGAAGGTCAGCCCCAGCTCTTCGGCCAGCCGCTCCTGACTGATCCGGAGCCGCTTTCGCAGGTCGCGTATTCGGAAGCCGACGTGGCGGTCGACAGGATTTGGGAATCGCTCGGACACAGCGTCCGTCATAAGTCCCCCCGTTAACTCTAACTATGTCATACTGTCACGCCCCGGATTCCCTTGTGGCGCTAAATGCTACGCCTGTCACGCACTCGTGCGCGCCTTAACGTTAAGCCGAGCGCGGCCAGCGCGAGCTCCGCGGCCCAGAACGGAAGGTCGCGCCAGCGGGCGTAGGGCGTGGAGCGCAGCGCGGGCGGCAGGTCGGCGTCCACCACCCCTTTCGCGCCGGGCGCCAGCAGCGCCTCGCCGCCGCCGGCCGCGCGCACGGGCCGTCCCAGAGCGTCGATCACCGCCGACACGCCCGTGGGCGTGGCCCGCACCATCGGCAGCCCCTCCTCGATCGCGCGGTAGCTGGCGATGTTCAGGTGCTGCCAAGGCCCGCTGAAGCGGCCGAACCAGGCGTCGTCGGACACGTTGACCAGGAGCGTCGGCCGCGTCCCTGCAGCTCGGGCCGACAGGCTGTGCTCGGCGAGGCTGGGAAACAGCGCCTCGTAGCAGATCAGCGGCTGGAACCGCAGCGTCGCCCCGGTCGGCAGGGTGGCCGACAGGCTCTGCGGCGCGGGTCCGGGGGTGAAGTCGGCGGGCACGCTGATGAAGCGGCGCAGCCCGAGCGTCCCGAACAGCCAGGGCAGGGGCAGGTACTCGCCGAACGGCACCAGGTGGTGCTTGTCGTAGCGCCCCTCCACCGCCAGCCCGCCCGGCTCCCGCCGCATCGCCAGCAGGCTGTTGAAGTAGAGCGCCTCGCCGCCCGCCGTGTCCGGAGCCTGCGCGCGGTAGCCGCCGGACAGCAGCAGGGCGCCGGGCGGGACGGAGGCCGCGACCTGCGCCTGCGAGGCCGATCCGGGCTGCAGCCACGCCTCGAACGCGTCGGGGATGGCGCCTTCGGGCCAGACGATCACGTCGGGCGTCCGTCCATCCGCGGCGGGGGCGCGGCTCAGCCCGGTGTAGAGGTCGAGCGCGTTCCGCACGAGCGTGGGGCTCCAGCCGGAGGGTTCCGGCAGGTTCGGCTGCACCACGCGCAGGCGCGGCGCGCCCGCGACGCGGGGCGGGGCATGCGCCAGCCGCCAGGCGCCCCAGCCGCCCGCGCAGGCCAAGCTCGCCAGCGCGGCCAGGGCGACGGTCATCCGCTTCCCCGGCTCGCCGCGCATGACGAGCACCGCCGGCGCGGCCCCGAACGCCAAGGTCGCCAGCGACAGGCCGTAGGCGCCGAACAGGGCGGCCCCCTGGCTCAGCGGCGAGCCGGCGCGCCAGGTCTCGCCCGGCAGGTCCCATGGGAAGCCGGTCAGCACATGGCCGCGCAGCCATTCCGCCAGGCCGAAGGCGGCGGCGAAGGCGGCGTCCCGGGCCGCCGCCGCCCGTCCCGCGCGCCTTCGGCCTGGCGGAATGGCAGCGCGGCCATGTGCTGACCGGCTTCCCGTGGGACCTGCCGGGCGAGACCTGGCGCGCCGGCTCGCCCCAGAGCCAGGGGGCCGCCC
>JASLDZ010000128.1 GCA_030151985.1 Caulobacteraceae bacterium
GCTCCGCGTCCTCTCCCTCCCCCTTGTGGGGAGGGGGAGGACGCGGAGCAGCGTCGTCTCGGCGTCGTGACTTTGCGCCCTAGAGGAACGCGCTGCCCGCCGTCAGCGCGCCCGCCACCCCCAGCACCATCGCCCCCCACCAGAACGGCCGGCGCCGCGTGATGATCGCGACGGTCGAGATGGCGATGCCGATCTGCAGCAGGGTGGCCGCCAGCGTCAGGCGATGGTGGCGCTTCTCGTGCGCCTCGCTCTCCTCCAGCGCCTTGTCGCGGGCCTCCTCCTGCGCCTTGGCGGTGGTCTGGTAGCCCACCTGGTCGCTCGCGTATTTGCCGGACGACTTGGCGTAGTCGGCGGCCTTCGCGCCGGGCGCGTCCCTGGCGATGTCGTAGAGGTGCTTCTTGATGCTGGCCGACTGGTAGGCGCTCCAGGCGTCGGTCGCCCGGTCCTGCTCCAGCACCGCCCGGCTCGACGCCACGATCGCGCCCGAGCTCTCGGTGATCTCCAGGCTGCCGACGAGCGCCGTCACCACCGCCAGCGCCGCGATGGTGATCGAGACGCGGTTGATGAACGGGTCGTGCTCGTGCGCCGCGTGTTCGGCGTGCTCGTGGTGCTCGTGCGCCTCGAGGGCGGGGTTCTCGCTCATGTCCCGCTCAATATCCCGGCTTGTCCCGGCGGAAAGAGGCCGTTTTGTCCCGGTCCGTCCCGCTCAGCCCTTGGCGCTGAGCGCCGCCTGCGCCGCCGCCAGCCGCGCGATCGGCACGCGGTAGGGCGAGCACGACACGTAGTCGAGCCCCGCGCCCTCGCAGAAGGCGATGGAAGCCGGGTCGCCCCCGTGCTCGCCGCAGATGCCGAGCTTCATGCCGGGGCGCTGCGCCCGGCCGCGCTCCACCGCGATCTTGATCAGGTCGCCGACCCCCTCCGGGTCGAGGCTCACGAACGGGTCGCGCTCGAAGATGCCCTTCTGCAGGTAGTATTCTAGGAAGCGGCCCGAGTCGTCGCGACTGATGCCGAAGGTCGTCTGCGTCAGGTCGTTGGTGCCGAAGCTGAAGAACTCCGCCGTCTGCGCCAGGTCGCCGGCCCGCAACGCCGCGCGGGGCAGCTCGATCATCGTCCCGACCTGGTAGGCGATCTCGCGCCCCTTCTCGGCCATCACCTCCTTCGCCACCCGGTCGGTGAGCTTGCGCAGGTAGGCCATCTCCTCGCCCTTGCTGACGAGCGGGTGCATGATCTCCGGCACGGGAGGGTCGCCGCCGGCCGCGCGCTCGCAGGCCGCCTCGAAGATGGCGCGCACCTGCATCTCGTAGATTTCGGGGAAGGCGACGCCCAGGCGGCAGCCGCGCCAGCCGAGCATGGGGTTGGTCTCGCTGAGCTCAGCTCGGCGACGCTTCAGCTTGGCGGCGTCCAGCCCCGCGGAGGCCGCCAGCGCCTCGATCTCCTCGTCGGTGTGCGGCAGGAACTCGTGCAGCGGCGGGTCGAGCAGGCGAATGGTGACGGGCAGGCCCGCCATGATCCCGAACAGCTCCACGAAGTCCGAGCGCTGGAACGGCAGGATCTTGGCCAGCGCCGCGCGCCGCCCGGCCTCGTCGTCGGCCAGGATCATCTCGCGCACCGCGGCGATGCGGGTCTCGTCGAAGAACATGTGCTCGGTGCGGCAGAGGCCGATGCCCTCCGCCCCGAAGCCGCGGGCGGTCTTGGCGTCGAGCGGGGTCTCGGCGTTCGCGCGCACCTTCAGGCGGCGGGCGGCGTCGGCCCACTCCATCAGCTGGGCGAAGTCGCCGGAAAGCTCCGGCTCGATCATGTCGACCGCCCCGGCCAGCACCTCGCCGGTGGAGCCGTCGATGGTGATCACCTCGCCCGCCTTCAGCGTGCGGCCCCGCGCCGAGAGCGTCCTGGCGTGTTCGTCGATGTGAACCTCGCCCGCGCCGGAGACGCAAGGCCGCCCCATGCCCCGCGCCACCACCGCGGCATGGCTGGTCATGCCGCCCCGGCAGGTGACGACGCCGCGCGCCGCGTGCATGCCGTGGATGTCCTCCGGCGAGGTCTCCTCGCGCACCAGGATCACGGACTTGCCGAGCTCCGCGAGCCGCTCGGCCTCGTCCGCGTCGAACACGATCTCGCCGGTGGCCGCGCCGGGCGACGCCGGCAGGCCCGTCGCCACCACGTCGCGCTTGGCCGCCGGGTCGATCGTCGGGTGCAGCAGCTGGTCCAGAGAGGCAGGCTCCACCCGCTGGATCGCTTCGTCCTTACTGATCACGCCCTCGGCCACCATCTCGACCGCGACCTTCAGCGCGGCCTTGGCGGTGCGCTTGCCGTTGCGCGTCTGCAGCATGTAGAGCCGGCCCTGCTCGACCGTGAACTCGATGTCCTGCATGTCGCGGTAGTGGCTCTCAAGTCTTTGAACCACCTCGTGGAATTGGGCGAACACCTCGGGCATCGCCTCCTCCATCGAAGGCGCCGTCTCCCCCATCTCCTCGCGGCTCGCCTTGGTCAACGACTGGGGCGTGCGGATGCCGGCGACCACGTCCTCGCCCTGGGCGTTGATCAGGAACTCGCCGTAGAGCCGCGCCTCGCCCGTCGACGGGTTGCGGGTGAAGGCGACGCCGGTGGCCGAGGTGTCGCCCATGTTGCCGAACACCATGGACTGCACGTTCACCGCCGTGCCCCAGCTCTCGGGGATGTCGTGCATGCGGCGGTAGAACTTGGCGCGGTCGTTCATCCAGCTGTCGAACACCGCCCCCACCGCGCCCCAGAGCTGGTCGTGCGGCGCCTGCGGGAAGGGCTTGCCGAGCGCGTCCTCGACCGCCGCCTTATAGTCGGCGACCACCTTCTCCCAGTCCTCGGCGGTCAGCGCCGTGTCGACCGTGACGTCCAGCCGATCCTTGTGGTCGTCGAGGATCTCCTCGAACGTCGCGTGCTCCAGGCCCAGCACGACGTTGGAGTACATCTGGATGAAGCGGCGGTAGCTGTCGAAGGCGAAGCGCCGGTCGCCGCTGAGCTTGGCCAGCCCCTCGACCGTCTCGTCGTTGAGGCCGAGGTTCAGCACCGTGTCCATCATGCCGGGCATGGACGCGCGCGCGCCCGAGCGCACCGAGACCAGGAGCGGGTTGGCCGCGTCCCCGAACGCCTTGCCGGTGATCGCCTCGACCTTCTTCAGGCCCTCGGCGACCTGCGCCTCCAGCCCTTCGGGGTAGCGCTTCCCCTCGGCGTAGAAGTGGTTGCAGGCCTCGGTGGTGATGGTGAAGCCGGGGGGCACGGGCAGACCCAGCGCGCTCATCTCGGCCAGGTTCGCGCCCTTGCCGCCGAGCAGGTTCTTCATCGCCGCGGAGCCCTCCGCCGACCCGCCGCCGAAGCCGTAGACCCACTGGGTGGTCGCGCTGGAATGCGGGGAACCGTCGGCCATCATTCTCTCCGCTCATCCCCGCGCATGCGGGGACCCAGACTTGCTTGTCTTCCGCCCAGGCCCGGGGTCGTGTCAGCCCGCCCAAGAAAGCCTGGGTCCCCGCATGCGCGGGGATGAGCGGGTAGAAAAGCTATCCCTGGATCAGGGAGAAGTCCGCCACGCGGTTCGCCTGATCGCGCAAAGTCGAAAGCAGGCGCAGCCGGTTCAGCCGCACCTGCGGATCGGGGTCGTTCACGAGCACGCCGTCGAAGAAGGCGTCCACCGGCCCCCGCAGCTGCGAGAGGCTGGTCATCGCGCCTGAGAAATCCTCACGCTCCAGCTTGGGTTCCAGCTCCGATTGCACATGCTGCAGCGCAGCATGCAAGTCACGTTCCGCTGATGCGGAGAGCCGCGCGGGATCGACCACCCCGTCGACCGCCTCGCCCGGGTTCTTCTTCGCCTCGGCCTTGAGGATGTTCACCGCGCGGCGGTAGCCGGCGAGCAGGTTCGCCCCGTCCTCGGAGCTGAGGAAGGCCGAAAGCGCCTCGACCTTATCCACGATCCGTACGAGGTCGTCGTCCCCCAGCGCGAACACCGCATCCACGAGGTCGTGCCGCTTGCCCTCCTCGCGGAGTTGGACCTTCAGACGGTCGGCGAAGAAGGCTCGAAGGTGGTCGGAGACCGCTTCCCACCTTTCATCCTCGTCTGCCGAAACCTCATAGAGAAGGTTCTGAAGATCGTTTTGCGCAACATTGCCTATCACGCGGGCAACGTAGCTGAGACCCTCCGCCTCAGCATCGGCAGCTACCTTCGTCTTGCGGGCGATATCTCGCCTTCCGAGCTGAACGTCATACTCGGCCTGATGAAAGTAAGTGAAGTCTCGCAAATGTATCGAGATCCGTGATGAGAGCAGCAACCGGATCATCCCCAACGCCGCCCGCCGCAGCGCGAACGGGTCCTTGCTCCCCGTCGGTTTCTCGTCGATGGCGAAGAAGCCCACCAGCGTGTCGAGCTTGTCGGCGAGCGCGACGGCCACTGTCACCGGCGCGGTCGGCACGGAGTCGCTCGGGCCCACGGGCTTGTAGTGGTCGCGCACCGCGTCGGCGACCTCGGCCGGATAGCCGGCGACCCGCGCGTAGTACCCCCCCATCACGCCCTGCAGCTCGGGGAACTCGCCCACCATAGCGCTGGCGAGGTCGGCCTTGGCGAGGCGGGCGGCCTGTTCGGCGAGATCGGGGTCGGCGCCCACCGCAGGGGCGATCTCCCGCGCGAGCGCCGCGATCCGCTCCACCCGGTCGTGCATCGTGCCGAGCTTGGCGTGGAAGGTGACGCCCTTCAGCTTCTCCAGCCAGCCCTCGATCGCTTGGGGCTTTCGGTCCTCGTCCCAGAAGAAGCGCGCATCGCTGAGGCGGGCGGAGAGCACCTTGGCGTTCCCCCGCGCGATCTCCTCGCCCCCGTCCGACGCCTCGATGTTGGCGACCACCACGAAGCGGGGGGCCAGCTTGGCGGAGCCGAACTCGGGGCTGGGGTCGCGCACGGCGAAATATTTCTGGTGGGTGCGCATGGAGGTGCGGATCACCTCCGGCGGCAGGTCGAGGAAGGCCTCCTCCATGCGGCCGAGCAGCGGGACGGGGTGCTCCACCAGCCCCGCCACCTCGTCGAGCAGCCCCTCGTCGGGCACGAGCTCCAGCCCTTCGGCCGCGCACACCGCCTGCGCCCGCTCCAGGATCGCGGCGCGGCGCTCACCGGCGTCAAGCGTCACGTACTGGCGCGCGAGCTGCTCGCGGTACTGGCTGAAGCCGCCGACCTCGATCGCCTCGCCCGCGTGCGTGCCCATGAAGCGGTGCCCGCGGGTGGTGCGGCCGGAGAGCAGGCCCGCCGCGTCGAACGGCACGATCTGCCCGTCGAACAGGAACAGGATCGACTTCAGCGGCCGCACCCACCGAAACGGCGAGGTTCCCGAGCGCATCGACTTGGGCCACGGGAAGCCGGCCATGATCTCGCCCACGATCTCGGCCGCGATCTCCGGCGTCGGGCGTCCGGGCCGCGCGAGGGAGGCGAACAGCACGCCGTCCCGTTCGACCAGCTGCTCGCGGGTGAGGCCGGTGGAGCGCAGGAATCCTTGGAGCGCCTGCTCCGGCGCGTTCGCCCGCGGCCCCTTGCGCTCCTCGATCCGGTCGGCCTGCGCGTGCGGCAGCCCCTCCACCACCAGCGTCAGCCGGCGCGACGTGACGAAGGTCTCGAGGCTCTCGTAGGGCAGCGCCTGCGCCGCGAACCGCTCGGCCGCCATCCGCGCAAGGTCCTTCGCCGCCTGCGCCTGCATCCGCGCCGGGATTTCTTCGGACAGGAGTTCGAGGAGGAGCTGCGGCATCAGACGCGCTCCATCTCCACCTGAGCCTCGGCCACGCTCTTCACGAGGTCGCGGATGCGCCCGATGTAGCTGGCGCGTTCGGCCACCGCGATCGCGCCGCGGGCGTCCATCAGGTTGAACAGGTGGCTGGCCTTCAGCGCGCGGTCGTAGGCGGGGAGCACCAGCGCCTGGCCCTGCGGTCCGCGGGCGCTGAGGATGCGAGGCACGTCGCGCTCCATGTCCTCGAACTGGCGCTTCAGCGTCTCGACGTCGGAGGCCTCGAAGTTGAAGGCGCTGTTCTGGCGCTCGTTCTCCAGGAAGACCTCGCCGTAGGTCACGCCGTCGGCGTTGAAGGCCAGGTCCATCACGTGGTCCTTGCCCTGCAGGTAGAGCGCCAGCCGCTCCAGCCCGTAGGTCAGCTCGCCGGAGACGACCTCCACCTCCAGCCCGCCGACGCCCTGGAAGTAGGTGTACTGCGTCACCTCCATCCCGTCGCACCAGACTTCCCAGCCCAGGCCCCAGGCGCCGACGGTGGGGTTCTCCCAGTCGTCCTCGACGAAGCGGATGTCGTGCACGGCCGGGTCGATGCCGATCGCCTTCAGCGAGCCGAGATAGAGCTCCTGCAGGTTGGCCGGGTTGGGCTTCAGGATCACCTGATACTGGTGGTGCTGGCGCAGGCGGTTGGGGTTCTCGCCATAGCGGCCGTCGGCCGGGCGGCGCGAGGGTTGGACGTAGGCGACCTTCCACGGTTTCGGGCCCAGCGTGCGCAGCACGGTCATCGGGTGCAGCGTTCCCGCGCCCACCTCCACGTCGTAGGCCTGCACGATGGTGCAGCCCTGGCGGCTCCAATAGTCATGCAGTTTCAGGAACAGGCCCTGAAACGAAAGCGGCTTGTCAGGCATCGAAAATGGGGCCGTGCGAGGGGGCCAAAAAAAGTCGGCGGACCATAGGGCCCGCCGACCTTCGCTTCAAGCCGCGCCGGGCGGCTCGAACTGGCGTCTTCTAGCTCAGTTGCCCTTGGCCGCCGAGTGCTTGCCGGCGTGGGACGTCGGGCCGCCGTACTTGGCGCGGTTCTCGGGGGTGTCCGGGATCGGCCCGTTGGTGGTCATCGAGGTCGTGACGCTGGCGCCGGTGCCGTAGTTGGTGGCCGCCGCCGCGCCCGAGCTCGAGCCCGACATGTCGTTGACGGCGCCGGTGGAAGCGCCTGCGGTGGAGCCGCCCATCGACGCGCCGGTCGAGCCGGTCGTCCCGGTCACGCCGCCGGCGCTCGCGCCGGTCGAGCCGGTCATGCCTGCGCCCGTCGCGTCGGTGTTCGTGCCGACGGAGGACGTCCCGCTGTTGCCGGTGCCGCCGCCGGTGCCGGTCTGGTCGGCGGTGGACGAGCCGCTCAT
>JASLDZ010000168.1 GCA_030151985.1 Caulobacteraceae bacterium
GTACTTCTTGTCGTAGAAGGGGCCGCCCGGCTGGGCCAGGTTGCGGTAGGCCATCAGCTTCATCGAGTGGCAGCTGGAGCAGACCTCGGCGTAGACCTTGTAGCCCCGCTGCAGCTGCGCCTGGTCGAACTTGCCGAACGGCCCGGCGAAGCTCCACGCCACATGCGCCGGCTCCTCCGCGTTCGTGTGCGCCTGCGCGGGAGCGATGAGGCCGCCCGCGAGCAGAAGGGCGGCCGTCGCAGCGGCCGCGATCGCGTTACGCATCCTCAACGTCCTCAGACCCGGTCTTCGAGCGGCGTGACCTGCGCGCCGACCGCGTGCGCCACCGCGCCGTGGCCGGACAGCACCGGCGTGGAGATGGTGTCGGGCACGCGCGAGGGCGTCTCCATCCGGCCGAGCAGCGGCAGGATCACCAGGAAATACCCGTAGTAGTACAGCGCCAGGACCTGGCTGACGGTCACGACCGTGATGCCCGTGGCCGCGCCCGTCACCGCGTCCTTGCCGACGGGGATGACCACGTCGTCGGGCAGCTTGCCGCCGCACCAGCCCAGGATCAGCGTCGCCAGCACGAAGAAGGCGAAGAACCAGCGCGCCGCCGGGCGATAGCGCATGGAGCGCACCTTCGAGGTGTCGAGCCACGGAACCGCGAACAGAAGCCCGATGGCGCCGAACATCGTCAGCACGCCGAACAGCTTGTCCGGCACCGCGCGGAGCATCGCGTAGAAGGGCAGGAAATACCACTCGGGCACGATGTGCGCCGGCGTGGCCAGGGGGTTGGCCGGCACCTGGTTGTCGGCGTGGCCGAGCGCTTCGGGCGCGAAGAACACGAACCAGGCGAACAGGATGAAGAAGCACACGATCGCGAACCCGTCCTTCACCGTGTAGTACGGGTGGAAGGGCACGGTGTCGGCCTTGGACTTCACCGGCACGCCGGTCGGGTTGTTGTTGCCGGGCACGTGCAGCGCCCAGATGTGCAGCCCCACGACGCCCGCGATCATGAACGGCAGCAGGAAATGGAGCGCGAAGAAGCGGTTCAGCGTGGGATTGTCCACCGCGAACCCGCCCCACAGCCAGGTGGTGATGGCGGTGCCGAGCCCCGGGATCACCTTGTCGAAGGCTGAGAACAGGTTGGTGATCACCACCGCGCCGTAATAGCTCATCTGCCCCCAGGGCAGGACGTAGCCCATGAAGGCCGTCGCCATCATCAGGAGGTAGATCACGCAGCCCAGAAGCCACAGCACCTCTCGCGGCGCCTTGTAGGAGCCGTAGTAGAGGCCGCGGGCGATGTGCACGTAGACCGCCAGGAAGAACATCGAGGCGCCGTTGGCGTGGATGTATCGGATCATCCAGCCGTGGTTCACGTCGCGCATGATGTGCTCGACGCTGTTGAAGGCGCCGTCGGCCGAGGGGTTGTAGTGCATGGCCAGGATCACGCCGGTGATGATCTGAACCACCAGCATCACCGCGAGGATGCCCCCGAAGGTGTACCAGTAGTTCAGGTTCTTGGGCGTGGGGAAGTCGATCGCCGTGTCGTAGGCGAAGCGCACGATCGGAAGCCGCGCGTCGAGCCAGCGCTCGATCCCGGTCTTCGGCTCGTAGGTGGAATGTCCGCTCATGGGGATGGCTTTCCGATCAGCCGATCTTGACCTTGGTGGGTCCGGTGAACTCGTAGTCGGGCAGCACGAGGTTCAGCGGCGCCGGCCCTTTGCGGATGCGCCCGGCCAGGTCGTACTGCGAGCCGTGGCAGGGGCAGAACCAGCCGCCGTAGTCGCCGGTGCCGAAGTTGGGCACGCAGCCGAGGTGGGTGCAGACGCCGATCACGATCAGCCATTCCTCATGGCCGGGCTTGGTGCGCTGAGCGTCGGTTGCGGGGTCGCGCATCTCGGCGTGGTCGTCCTTCTTGGCGCGGGCGATCTCGTCGGGCGTGCGGTGACGCACGAACACCGGCTTGCCGCGCCACTTCACCACCAGCTGCTGGCCGAGCACGACCTTGGAGATGTCCTGCTCGATCGACGCCAGGGCGAGCGTGTCGCCCGCGGGGTTCATCTGGTCGATGAAGGGCCACGCCACCGCGACCGCGCCCCCGCCCGCCGCCGCCGCCGCCGCGATGTGGATCATGTCGCGCCGGGTGGGTTCGTGGGGCGCGCCGCCCCCGGGGTCGGGAGACGTCTGCGGCTGCGCGTTCAAGATCTCGACCACGTGGCGCTTGTCCTCTCGCGGCGGTCGGCGCCTCGAAGGGAGGAGACGATCCGGGCGCCGCTGCTGCTACTGCCGGGCGCGTCCGCCCGCTGTCGCGTTCGCTTAGAGCGCGCGGTTCCGTTTTTCAACCGGCCTCGCCGCTTGTAGCCCACGGCGCGTCCGCCCGCGAACGAACGCGTGCGCGGGCTTGTGGTCCGGCGCCCGCGCAGGGCCTTATGGGGCATGAGCGAGACCGCCCCCTCCCCGCCTCCTCCCGCGCTCGACCTCCGCAAAAGGGAAGCGCGGGCGTGGTTCGGATCGCTGCGCGACCGCCTCGTCGCCGCCTTCGAGGCGATCGAGGCCGACGCCCCGGCCTCGCTCTATGGCCCGCCGCCCGCCGAGCCGCACCGCTTCACGCTGAAGCCGTGGTCGCGCCCCGAGGGCGGCGGAGGGGTGATGGGGCTGCTGAACGGGCGGGTGTTCGAGAAGGCCGGGGTGCACGTGTCCACCGTCCACGGCGAGTTCGCGCCCGAGTTCGCCAAGTCGATGCGCGGCGCCGCGGAGGACCCGCGCTTCCACGCCACCGGCATCAGCGTGATCGTGCACCCCCGCAACCCGCACGCGCCCACCGCCCACATGAACACCCGCTTCATAGCCACCACGCAGAGCTGGTTCGGCGGCGGCGGCGACCTGACGCCGATGCTGGCGCAGGACCGGCGGGACGACGCGCCGGACACGGTCGCCTTCCACGCCGCGATGCGCGCCGCCTGCGACGGCTACGCGCCGGACGCCTACACGCGCTACAAGGCCTGGGCGGACGAGTACTTCTTCCTGCCGCATCGGGGCGAGCCGCGCGGCACGGGCGGCATCTTCTACGACCACCTGGAGTCGGGCGACCACGCCCGCGACTTCGCCTTCACCAGGAGCGTGGGCGACGCCTTCCTGGCCGCCTACCCCGCCATCGTGCGCAATCGCCTGGCCGAGCCCTGGTCCGAGTCCGACCGCGACGCCCAGCTCGCCCAGCGCGGCCGCTACGTGGAGT
>JASLDZ010000269.1 GCA_030151985.1 Caulobacteraceae bacterium
GCCGCCCGCGCGATCACGCTCGCCGCCCTGGTCGCCGAGTTCGACGAGACGCGCGGCGCCCGCCCCCTCGCCTCCGCCTGCCGCGTCGCCGCCCTGACCTGGCTGCGCGCGCGGGGGCGCGAGTACTGAGGCGAGGCCAGCCCGCGGGGCTTAAGTTAAACTCCGGTCATGACGACCCTTTAATTTGAGTTGGGCGGCGGCGGACCCTATCGCACCGCCATCGCGCCAAGCTGTTCGGCGCCCGGCTTACCCTCACAAGCAACACGATCGTCGAACGCGAGCGCGGCTCGCGCCCGCCTGATCAGCCGCGCCCGTCGCGAACACATCGGAGCCTTTCCCATGATCCACCATATCTCTGTCGCCGCGCGTGATCCCGCCGCCGTGGCCGCCTTCTACGCCGACGTCCTGGACGGCGTCTCCACGCCCTTCCCGCCCAACCCCGGAAGCTACATGGCCTTCGGACGGGACGGCCACGGAACGGCGGTGGAGGTCTATCCCGCCGGCAGCGTCATGGAGCCGGGCGGCGACGCCGGCGCGCGCTTCGTCCGCCGCGAGGCCGACGGGCGCACGGCCACCCACTTCGCCCTCTCCGTCGACCGGTCGGTCGAACGTCTGCGCGAGATGGCGGCGGACCGCGGCTGGGCCTCCTACGACTGCGACCGCGGCGGCCACTTCCGGGTCGTGGAGGTGTGGGTGGAGAACACCCAGCTGGTCGAGCTCCTGCCGCCCGCCTATGCGGCGGACTACCTCGCCTTCGCGGGCCAGTTCGTGGCGGGCGGCGACGCGGACGCGCTGATGGCCTCGCATCCTTCCAAGCTGGAGGCGGCCGAGGTCGGCTGAACCGTCGCGGCGGGGTGACCCGGAGCCCCGCGACACCTAGATGAGGCGGCGACGTGCTACATCTGTTCACGTCGCCAGCTTCGAGTCGCCGTGTCCCCTGCCCCCTCCTCGCCCCGTGTCAGCGACCTCGCCCGCCCGCAGCCGCCCGCGGGCGCGGCCGAGGGGCTGCTGCACGGCCTGAACCCCGAGCAGCGGGCGGCGGTGGAGCATACCGAGGGGCCGCTGCTGGTGCTGGCGGGCGCGGGCACGGGCAAGACGCGGGTGCTGACCACGCGGCTGGCTTCGATCCTCGCCGACGGCAAGGCGCGGCCGTGGGAGCTCCTGGCCGTCACCTTCACCAACAAGGCCGCGCGCGAGATGCGCGAGCGGATCACCCACCTGATCGGCCCCTCCGCCGAGGGGCTGCGCTGGGTCGGCACCTTCCACAGCGTCGCCGCGCAGATCCTGCGCCGGCACGCGGAGCTGGTGGGGCTGAAGTCCAGCTTCACCATCCTCGACCCGGACGACGTGGACCGGCTGTGCAAGCAGCTGATCGAGGCGGCCGGCATCGACGTGAAGCGCTGGCCCGCCGAGGCGCTGAGCGGCCTGATCGACCAGTGGAAGAACAAGGGCTGGACGCCCGACACCCTGCCGCCCGGCGAGGACGAGGGCTTCGCCGCCGACGCCAAGGGCTCGAAGGGCGGCCTGCTCTACCGCCAGTACCAGGAGCGGCTGCGCATCCTGAACGCCTGCGACTTCGGGGACCTCCTGCTGCACAACCTGACGATCTTCCAGAAGCACCCCGACGTGCTGGCCGAGTTCCACGACCGGTTCCGCTACATCCTCGTCGACGAGTACCAGGACACCAACGTGGCCCAGTACCTGTGGCTGCGCCTCCTGGCGCAGAAGCGGCGCAACGTCTGCTGCGTGGGCGACGACGACCAGTCTATCTACGGCTGGCGGGGCGCGGAGGTGGACAACATCCTGCGCTTCGAGCGCGACTTCCCCGGCGCGACCGTCGTCCGCCTGGAGCGCAACTACCGCTCGACCGAGCACATCCTCAGCGCCGCCAACGGCCTGATCGCCCAGAACAAGGGCCGGCTCGGCAAGACGCTGCGGACCGAGGTCGGCGCGGGCGAGAAGGTCGCCGTTCGCGGCGTCTGGGACGGCGAGGCCGAGGCGCGGCTGATCGCAGACGAGCTGGAGCGGTGGAAGAAGCAGGGGCTGGGGATCGGCGCCGACGCGCAGGGGCCTCGCAAGTACCGCGAGGCGGCCGTGCTGGTGCGCGCGTCGTTCCAGATGCGCGCCTTCGAAGAGCGGTTCGTGCTGCTCCAGATCCCCTACGTCGTGGTCGGCGGCCCCCGCTTCTTCGAGCGCGCGGAGATCCGGGACGCCCACGCCTACCTGCGCCTGATCCAGTCGGAGGACGACGACCTCGCCTTCGAGCGGGTGGTGAACCAGCCCAAGCGCGGCATCGGCGAGACCAGCGTGCAGAAGCTGCTGCACCTCGCCCGCGCCAACGGCGTCTCCGCCTCGCTGGCGGCGCGGGGGCTGGTGAACACCGACGAACTGCCCGCCCGCACCCGCACCGCGCTCGGCACGTTCATCCGCGACCTCGACCGCTGGCGCGCGCTCAGCGCCACCGTGCGCCACCCGCAGCTGATGGAGACGGTGCTGGAGGAGAGCGGCTACGCCGACATGCTCCGCGCCGACCGCAACCCGCAAAGCCAGGGGCGGCTGGAGAACCTGAAGGAGCTGGTCCAGTCCATGGCCCAGTTCGACACGCTGGAAGCCTACCTCGAGCACGTCTCGCTGGTGCTCGACGTCGACCGGCCGGGCGGCGACGACGCGGTGACCATCATGACGCTGCACTCCGCCAAGGGGCTGGAGTTCCCGCTGGTCTTCCTGCCCGGCTGGGAGGAAGGCGTCTTCCCCTCGCAGCGATCGATGGACGAGAAGGGCGAGAAGGGGCTGGAGGAGGAGCGCCGGCTGGCCTACGTCGGCGTGACGCGGGCGCGGGAGAAGGCGTTCGTGTCGTTTGCCGCCAACCGGCAGGTGTACGGCCGCTGGACCAGCCAGCTCCCCTCGCGGTTCGTGGACGAGTTCCCCCTCCCCCACGTCGAAGCGTCGTCGGACACCGGCTACTACGGCGGCGGCCCCGGCATGCACGAGGCCAAGAGCCGCTTCGACGACGCGGGCAGCTTCGGCGGCGGCTACAGCTCCCCCGGCTGGAAGCGGGCGCAGGAGCGCATGGCGGGCGGCGGCTTCGGCGGCGTGCTCCCGGCGGCCGACCGCCTCGCGGTGAAGCGCCAGCGCGACCTGATCATCGAAGGCGACGGCCGCCTGGTCGCCAGCTCCGACCCCAAGGCGAGCTCAGGCAAGTTCCCCAAGGGCGCGAGGGTCTTCCACCAGAAGTTCGGCTACGGCGCCGTTACGGCGGTGGAGGGGGCGAAGCTGACGGTGGCGTTCGAGAAGGCGGGCGAGAAGCGCGTGCTGGACAGCTTTCTGGAGGCGGGGTGAGCCTGCCCGGTCGCTGCGCCAACAGGAGTCTTCCTCATCCGTCGTCGTGGTCGCTTTCGCTGAGCTGCTCCAACCGTTCGAGCGCTTTCGCATAGCGTCGGTCGGCATCGCGCTCCCGCGAGCTGGAAAGCAAATTTCCATAGCGCCAAACCGCGTCTCGCGCGCGCTCCGGCATTATCAACGCAGCCACGCAACCGACGAGCACGAATAGGAAGATGCCTCGAAAACCCCAGAGAAGGTGGATGCCGGCCATCTCCGTGATGGACGCCGGCTTGGGTGAAGATTCCGACAATGCAGCGCTGATCGGCTCATGAGGGCAGGGGTCGGCTCCTTCTTCTTGCTAGCTCCAGCCCTGTGTTCGACGCGCCGCAGGCTCGTCGAACTTGATCTGGAGGGACGCCCCGCGTCCCGACCCTTTCAGGACGCCGTCGCGCGC
>JASLDZ010000395.1 GCA_030151985.1 Caulobacteraceae bacterium
AAGGAGCTCGCCGCGGCGGTGGACCGGATCGCCCGTTCCGGCGGCACGCCCCTGGCGGTCAGCGAGGACGGCGCGCTCGTCGGGGTCATCCACCTCAAGGACGTGGTGAAGCCTAACGTGAAGGAGCGCTTCGCCGACCTGCGCCGCATGGGCATGCGCACGGTCATGATCACCGGCGACAACCCGATCACGGCCGCGGCGATCGCCTCCGAGGCGGGCGTGGACGACTTCCTGGCCGAGGCCACGCCCGAGGACAAGCTGCGGCTGATCCGCGCCGAACAGGCTAAGGGGCGGCTGGTCGCCATGTGCGGCGACGGCGCCAACGACGCCCCGGCCCTGGCTCAATCGGACGTGGGCGTGGCCATGCAGACGGGCGCGCAGGCCGCTCGCGAGGCCGGCAACATGGTCGATCTCGACAGCGACCCGACCAAGGTCATCGAGATCGTGGAGACCGGAAAGCAGCTGCTGATCACGCGCGGTGCGCTCACGACCTTCTCCATCGCCAACGACGTGGCGAAGTATTTCGCGATCATTCCGGCGATCTTCGTCGGCGCGCTGCCGGCGCTCGGGGCACTCAACGTGATGGGCCTCTCCAGCCCGAAGAGCGCGATCCTCTCGGCGGTGATCTTCAACGCGCTGATCATCGTCCTGCTGATCCCGCTGGCGCTCAGGGGTGTGAAGTACCGGCCGATCGGCGCCGGCCGCCTCCTGCAGCGCAACCTCCTGATCTACGGCTTGGGCGGACTGGCGGCGCCCTTCATTGGGATCAAACTCGTGGATCTCCTCGTCTCAGCCATGGGGCTCGCCTGATGTTCGCCCAAGGCCGCGCGGCCATCGTCTCGACGCTCTTCTTCACCCTGCTGCTGGGGATCGGCTATCCCCTGTCGGTCACCGCCATCGGCCAGCTCGCCTTTCCCGCCCAGGCCGGCGGCAGCCTGATCCGCGATCGGTCGGGCCAGGTCATCGGCTCCGCGCTGATCGCGCAGAAGTTCGACCGCCCCGAATACCTGCATCCGCGGCCGTCAGCGGCCGGGTCCGACGGCTACGACGCCTCGAACTCCTCCGGGTCGAACCTCGGTCCTCTCAACCCTGACCTCGCCAAGCGCATGCAGAAGGAGGCCGACGCGCTCCGCGGCCAGGGCGCCAAAGCCATTCCGGCCGACGCCGTGACCACCTCCGGATCGGGCCTCGACCCGGACATCTCGCCAGCCAACGCGAGCATGCAATCTGCGCGTATCGCCGCGGCGCGCGGGGTTCCGGAGGCGGAGGTGAGCAAGGTCGTCGAAGCCCACGTCTCGCCGCCCGTTCTCGGGATCTTCGGCCAGCCCACGGTCAACGTGCTGAAGACCAACCTGGCGCTCGACGCCGCCTGGCCGAGGGGCGAACCTCCCCGCCGATGACGCCGGACGAACCTCGACGCCCCGATCCGGACGCCCTTCTTGCGGCCACCCGCAAGGAAGGTAGGGGGCGGCTGAAGGTGTTCCTCGGCATGTCGCCGGGGGTCGGCAAGACCTACGAGATGCTGCGTGCCGCTCGCCGCCGGAAGGCGGAGGGCGACGACGTCCTGGTCGGGGTGGTCGAGACTCACGGGCGCAAGGAGACCCAGGCGCTGCTTCGCGGGATGGAGGTCCTTCCCCGTGCGCCCATCGAGTACAAGGGCCACACGCTCCTGGAGTTCGACATCGACGCGGCCCTGGCCCGCAGGCCGGCGCTCCTGCTCGTCGACGAGTACGCCCATTCGAATGCGCCGGGCTCGCGCCACCCCAAACGGTGGCAGGACGTCGAGGAGATCCTGAAGGCGGGCGTCGACATCTGGACCACGCTGAACGTCCAGCACCTCGAAAGCCTGGTCGAAGTCGTTTGGAGGATCACGGGCGTTCGCCAGCGGGAGACCGTCCCCGACGTCGCCTTGTCGCAGGCGGACGAGATCGAACTGATCGACATCACGCCCGCCGAGCTGCGGCAGCGTATGGCCGAGGGCAAGGTCTACCTGCCCGACACCGCCCGGGTCGCTGCGGATCGATTCTTCAAGGTCGAGAATCTGACGGCGCTGCGCGAGCTTGCGCTTAGACGCGCGGCCCAGACGGTGGACGACCAGCTGGTCGGGGCCATGAAGGCCGCCGGGGTCGAGGGCCCTTGGGCGGCAGGCGAGCGCATCCTGGTGCTCGTCGGGCCTGACGCCTCGGCTGGCTCCCTCGTCCGGGCGGGGCGCCGATTGTCGGACATGATGATGGATGCGCCATGGACGGTGGCGCACGTCGAACGGCCGAACGCACGATCCCCGACCGCGGCCGAGTCGCAGAAGGTGCGCGAGGTGCTGAAGCTCGCCGAGCAACTGGGCGGCTCGACGATCACGCTGACGGGCGACGATCTGGTGGGCTGCGTGCTCGACTACGCCCGTCGGAACAACGTGACCCAGATCGTGCTCGGCAAGCGGAAGCGACGGCGTCGGCCGTTCGAGCGCGACCTGATCCGGGCGTTGCTGGACGAAACGAGCGGCGCCGCCGTTCACGTCATCACGGAGACGGGCGAGGCTGCGGAAGCACGGCCGCCGAAGCCTTCCGCCTCGGGCTTCGCCTGGACGGGTCACGCCGCCGCCCTCGGCCTGGTGCTGGTCGCCTCGGGCGTCGCCTACGTGCTCGACCGCTACGTTCAGAGCGCCAACCTCGCGATGGTCTATCTGTTGAGCGTGCTGGTCGCGGGCCTCGCCTACGGCTTCTGGCCGGCGGTGACGGCCGCTGCGGCCTCGGCCTTGGTCTACAATTTCCTCTTCCTCGAGCCCCGGCTGACCTTCGTCATCGGCCACGCCGCCGACGTCTTCACCTTCGTGGTGTTCTTTGTGGTCGCCATGACCACGGGCTGGCTGACCGGCCGCGTGCGGGACCAGGCGCGCGCGACGTCGCGCCGGGCGTCGGCCATCGCGGCCGTGCTGTCCGCCACGCGGCGGATCTCGGGAGCGGCCAAGGCGGAAGACGCGGCCGCGGCGCTGGCCGAACAGCTCGCCGCGGCCACCAACGGCGGAGCGATCGTGCTGATCCCGGACGGCGAGGACATCCGCATCGCGGCGGCTTCACCGGCTCTGCAGGTCTTGCCCCCGGGGGAGATGGCGGCCGCGCGCTGGGCCTGGGAGAAGGGCGAGCCGACGGGCGGCGGGACCGGCACCCATCCCAACGCCGCCTGGACCTTCCGTCCGCTGCAAGGCGTGAAGACCCGGGCCGGCGTGGTCGGCGTCGAGCCGCAAGCCGTCGCGACCGAGGATGGAGAGCGTTACGTCGCCGCCCTGCTGGACCAGGGGGCGGTGGCGCTGGAGCGAGCCGAGTTCGCCGCCGCGGCGGCCGACGCTGAGGCGCTGCGGCGCACCGACACCCTCCGCTCGGCCCTGCTGAACTCGGTCAGCCACGACCTGCGCACCCCGCTTTCGACGGTGCTGGGGTCCGTCACCACGCTCATCGAATACGGCAAGACGCTGTCGGGCAAGGTGCGCGACGACCTGCTCGTGTCGATCCGGGAGGAGGCCGAGCGTCTCAACCGCTATGTCGGCGACCTCCTGGACATGACGCGCCTGGAGGGTGGCGGCCTGGTGACGCGCCAGGAATGGATCGACGTGCGCGACGTGCTGCGTGCGGCGGTCGACCGGGTGAAGCGACGGCTCGAAGGCCGCAGGGTGCTATGGGACTTCCCCGACAAGGTCACGCTGGTGAAGACCGACCCGTCGTTGCTGGAGCAGGCGCTTGTGAACATCCTGGAGAACGCGATCGCCTACAGTCCCGACAAGACCAGCATCGAGCTCGCCGCCTATGAGGATCGGCGCAACGTCGTGCTCTCGATCGAGGACGAAGGCCGCGGGATCCCGACCGCGGAACTGCAGCGCGTGTTCGAGAAGTTCCGCCGCATGGAGGAGGCGACCGACCGCGGGAAGGGCGCGGGCCTTGGGCTCGCCATCTCCAAGGGGTTCGTCGAAGCGATGGGCGGGCGGATCGCGGCGGCCAGTCCGATCCATGAAGGTCGTGGCACGCGCATCCTCATCAGCCTGCCCAAAGAGGGGCCGAGCTGGCGGGATATATGACCGCACACCGCCCTCGCATCCTGGTCGTGGACGACGAACCGCAGATCCATCGCTTCCTCGGGCCCGCCCTGGACGCCGCGGGATACGAGCCCGTCCGCGCCGACACCGGCGCGGCGGGCCTGAAGGAGATCGCGCGCAAGGCGCCGGACGCCGTGGTTCTGGACCTCGGTCTGCCCGACCAGGACGGAAAGGAGACCCTGCAGAAGGCCCGCGCCTTCTACCGGGGGCCGATCATCGTGCTCTCGGCCCGGGACAAGGAGACCGAAAAGATCGACGCCCTCGACCTGGGAGCGGACGACTACGTCGAGAAGCCGTTCGGGGTCGGCGAGCTGCTGGCCCGCCTGCGCGTCGCGCTTCGCCACGGCCTCCGCGACGAAGGCGCCGAGCCGGTGGTGGAGGCGGGCGACCTCAGGATCGACCTGGTGAAGCG
>JASLDZ010000322.1 GCA_030151985.1 Caulobacteraceae bacterium
CACGTGATCGAGGGCCCGCTGATGGACGGCATGAACCGCGTCGGCGACCTGTTCGGCGCGGGCAAGATGTTCCTGCCGCAGGTGGTGAAGTCGGCGCGGGTGATGAAGCAGGCCGTCGCCTACCTGCTGCCCTTCATGGAGGCGGAGAAGGAGGGCCAGGTCCGCCAGGCCGCGGGCAAGATCCTGATGGCCACCGTCAAGGGCGACGTCCACGACATCGGCAAGAACATCGTCGGCGTCGTGCTCCAGTGCAACAACTACGAGGTGATCGACCTGGGCGTCATGGTCCCCGCCGACCGCATCCTGGACGAGGCGCAGAAGCACGGCGTCGACATCATCGGCCTCTCCGGCCTCATCACGCCGTCGCTGGACGAGATGGTGTTCGTCGCCTCCGAGATGCAGCGGCGCGGCATGACGATGCCGCTCCTGATCGGCGGCGCCACCACCAGCCGCACCCATACCGCGGTGAAGATCGAGCCGGCCTACAAGGGCTCGACCACCTATGTGCTCGACGCGAGCCGGGCGGTGGGCGTTGTCTCGGGGCTGCTGGGCGAGGAGCGCAAGGCGAAGGAAGCCGAGACGCGTGCCGAATACGTGCGCATCCGCGAACAGTTCGCCCGCGGCCGCGAGGTGAAGGCGCGCACCAGCCTGCGCGACGCCCGCGCCAACCGCTTCAGGATCGACTGGTCGGGCTTCCAGCCCATGCGCCCCTCGTTCCTCGGCGTGCGCGCCTTCGACGCCTGGGACCTCGCGGACCTGGCCGAGGTGGTCGACTGGTCTCCCTTCTTCCAGAGCTGGGAGCTGACCGGCCGCTTCCCCGACATCCTGGAGGACGACGTGGTGGGCGAGGCGGCGAGGGGCCTGTGGGCCGACGCCAAGCCGATCTTCGACCGCATCGTCCGCGACAAGCTGTTCACCGCCCAGGGCGTGGTCGGCTTCTGGCCCGCCAACGCCGACGGCGACGACATCGTCCTCTTCACCGACGAGACGCGCCGCGAAGAGCTCGCCCGCTTCCACACCCTGCGCCAGCAGATGGGCAAGGCGGAGGGGCGGCCGAATACCTGCCTGTCCGACTTCGTGGCCCCGATCGGCGCCGCCCCGGACTACCTGGGCGCCTTCGCCGTCACCGCCGGGCACGGCGAGCCGGCGCTGGCCCGCGAGTACCGGGAGAAGGGCGACGACTACTCCGCCATCATCGTCGCCGCCCTGGCCGACCGCCTCGCCGAAGCCTTCGCCGAACGCCTGCACCAGAAGGTTCGCACCGACCTCTGGGGCCACGCGCCGGACGAACGCCTCTCCCCCGCCGACCTGATCGCCGAGCGCTACTCCGGCATCCGCCCCGCCCCCGGCTATCCCAGCCAGCCCGACCACACCGAGAAGGCCACCCTCTTCCGCCTCCTGGGCGCGGAGGCGAACGCCGGCATGGCCCTGACCGAAAGCTTCGCCATGACCCCCGCCGCCAGCGTCTCCGGCCTCTACTTCGCCCACCCGCAGAGCCACTACTTCGGCGTCGGCAAGATCGACCGCGACCAGGTGGAGGACTACGCGCGACGTAAGGGCTGGCGGGTGGAGGAAGCGGAACGCTGGCTGGGCCCGATCCTGAACTACGATCCTGGCGAGGTGCGGGAGGAGGCGGCGTGAGGATGGCCGTCAGCACACGCCCTAAACGCCTGCTAAAGGTGAGCAGCAACCTTCACTCCAGTAGCTTCGCCCACCTCTGCATCTCATCGTCGTTAGGCATGTCGAGGACGGGCGCACTAGCAAGAACATTTGCAAAGCTGACGTGTCCAAAGTCCCGTAGACGGACGTCGCCCGCAGCGTTCACTCCAAAGGCATCCGTTTTGGTGTCTGTGTGCCATGCTGGATAGCGGCGGTGATTGCGTTGATCCGCCGTCGTAAGATCGTCGAGACGTTCCATTATTAAGAAACGACCTGAGTAGCTCATGTCGACCACTTTCCCTAGCACCTCCTGCTGAAGCGGCGCGCTGTCTAGATTATTATAGAGCAGCCACTCGGTCCAGTTCTGGATGTAAGGCTTTCGGCGACCCTTCTTAATCACCAACTGAGGGTCGAAAAGGTGGACGTAAACGATTCGTCCTGCGCCTAACTGCCCAATCCGAGCGCCAACGAGGGCTCTTGCTTCCTTGTCTGTGATCATCGGCGCAGGATAGCAGCCGTACAAGTCGCCGCTAGAGCCACTTGGTTGTGTCCGCGACGGGTGGGAAGCAGAGAGAGAGAGTGGCACACCGCCAACTTCGACCTCCCTGCTGAAGCCCCAGCCCAGTGTTCGACGCGCCGCAGGCCGCGTCGATCTTCCAAGGACGCCCTGCGTCCCGACCCCTCCGGTCAGCCGCCGCGCGCAGGGCGGGTCAAGGGCGAAGCGCCGAAGGCGTCCCTTGACGCGGCCTGCGCGCGGTGGCGCTCCGCTGACCAATTAGCCGCTCATCCACGCGCAGGCGGGGACCCAGACTTTCCTTCTCACCCGGACCGCGCCCAAGCATAGTCAAAACAGTCTGGGTCCCCGCATGCGCGGGGATGAGCGGATATGAGAGGTGTAGAGCCCGTCCCACCGCGGGCCTCTGCGCTGACGCGCACGGCCGCCGCGCGGGCGCGCCGTCAAGGCGACCTGCTGCGCAGGCGGCTTCGCCGGCCTCGACCGCGCTCCCGACCGGCGGCTGACCGGATGGCGTCGGGACGCAGGGCGTCCCTAAGATTTTCGACTTGCCTGCGGCGCGTCGAACACTGGGCTGGGGCTTAAGAGGAGAAGGAGAAGGGGAAGGCGGCGGGCGCTGCGGCTGCGCTGGCCGTCGGTGACTGTTCCGGTTACGTTCCACGTGCAACATCGAGTCGGGCGCCTACATTAGGAGGCTTCCGACCTCCGCGAGACCGCATGGCCGATCCCAACGCCTCCATCCGCGTGCGTGGCGCGCGCGAGCACAACCTGAAGGGGGTCGACGTCGACATCCCGCGGGAGAAGCTCGTCGTGATCACGGGGCTGTCGGGGTCGGGCAAGTCTTCGCTCGCGTTCGACACCATCTACGCCGAGGGGCAGCGGCGCTACGTCGAGAGCTTGTCGGCCTATGCCCGCCAGTTCCTGGAGCTGGCCGGCAAGCCGGACGTGGACCTGATCGAAGGGCTCTCGCCCGCCATCTCGATCGAGCAGAAGACCACCTCGAAGAACCCGCGCTCGACGGTCGGCACGGTCACCGAGATCCACGACTACATGCGCCTCTTGTGGGCGCGGGTGGGCGTGCCCTACTCGCCCGTCACAGGCCTGCCGATCGAGAGCCAGACGGTCAGCCAGATGGTCGACCGGGTGATGGCGCTGCCGGAGGGGACGCGGCTGAACCTGCTCGCCCCCGTCGTGCGCGACCGCAAGGGCGAGTACCGCAAGGAGCTGGCCGACTGGCAGCGGCAGGGCTTCCAGCGCGTCAAGATCGACGGCGAGACCTACCTGATCGAGGACGCGCCGGCGCTCGACAAGAAGTTCAAGCACGACATCGACGTGGTCGTGGACCGGGTGGTGGTGAAGGAGGGGATCGAGCAACGGCTGGCGGACTCGATCAGCCAGGCGCTGGTGCTGGCGGATGGGCTGGCCACCGCGGAGTGGGCCGATCTCGCCGAGGGGGAGACGGAGCCCAAGCGGCTGCTGTTCTCCGAGCGGTTCGCCTGCCCGGTCTCCGGCTTCACCATCACCGAGATCGAGCCGCGACTGTTCAGCTTCAACAACCCGGCGGGCGCCTGCCCGACGTGCGACGGGCTCGGCCAGAAGCTGAAGTTCACCGCCGAGCTGGTCATCCCGGACCGGGAGAAGACGCTGCACAAGGGGGCGGTGGCGCCCTGGGCGCGCGGCCCCTCCCCCCTCTACACCCAGACGCTGCAGGCGCTGGCCCGTCACTTCGGCTTCTCGATGGACAAGCCGTGGCGCGACCTGCCGGAGACCGCGCACAAGGTGATCCTGCACGGCACGGGCTCTGAGAAGGTGAAGTTCACCTACGACGACCAGGCGCGCAAGTACGAGGTCTCCAAGCCGTTCGAGGGCGTGCTGCCCAACCTGGAGCGACGCTGGCGGGAGACCGACTCGGCCTGGGTGCGCGAGGAGCTGGGCCGCTACCAGACCGAGACGCCCTGCGAGGTGTGCAACGGCCAACGGCTGAAGCCCGAGGCGCTGGCGGTGAAGGTCGACGCCCGCTCGATCGCCGAGATCAGCGCGCTCTCCATCCGCATGGCGCGGGAGTGGTTCGGCGCGCTGGAGGGCAAGCTGACGCCGAAGCAGCTGGAGATCGCGCGGCGGATCCTGAAGGAGATCAACGACCGGCTGCGGTTCCTGAACGACGTGGGGCTCGACTACCTGAACATGGCGCGCGCCTCGGGCACGCTCTCAGGCGGCGAGAGTCAGCGCATCCGGCTGGCGTCGCAGATCGGGAGCGGGCTCACCGGCGTGCTCTACGTGCTGGACGAGCCGTCGATCGGCCTGCACCAGCGGGACAACACGCGGCTGCTGCAGAGCCTGCAGGGCCTGCGCGACCTCGGCAACTCGGTGCTGGTGGTGGAGCACGACGAGGAGGCGATCCTCACCGCCGACCACGTCATCGACATGGGCCCGGCCGCCGGCGTCCACGGCGGCGCGGTGGTGGCGGAGGGGACGCCCGCCGACATCATGGCGTCCAAGGCCTCGGTCACCGGCCAGTACCTGAAGGGCGAGCGCGAGGTGGCGGTGCCGGAGCAGCGTCGTCCGCTCTCGAAGAAGCGGCTGAAGGTGATCGGGGCGACCGGCAACAACCTGAAGGGCGTCGACGCCGAGATCCCCGTCGGCAGCTTCACCTGCGTCACCGGGGTGTCCGGCGGAGGCAAGAGCACCTTCACGATCGAGACGCTCTACAAGGCCGCCGCCCGCCGCCTGAACAACGCCTCGGACGCGCCGGCGCCCTTCGACAGAATCGAGGGGCTGGAGCACTTCGACAAGGTGATCGAGATCGACCAGGGGCCGATCGGGCGCACGCCGCGCTCGAACCCGGCGACCTATACGGGCGCCTTCGGGCCAATCCGCGACTGGTTCTCAGGGTTGCCGGAGAGCAAGGCGCGGGGCTACGGGCCGGGGCGCTTCAGCTTCAACGTCAAGGGCGGGCGGTGCGAGGCGTGCCAGGGCGACGGCGTCATCAAGATCGAGATGCACTTCCTGCCCGACGTCTACGTCACCTGCGACGTCTGCAAGGGCAAGCGCTACAACCGCGAGACGCTGGAGATCCTGTTCCGCGGCAAGTCGATCAGCGACGTGCTCGACATGACGGTCGAGGAGGCCGCCGACTTCTTCAAGGCGGTGCCGCCGATCCGCGACAAGATGCGGGCGCTGATCCAGGTGGGGCTGGGCTACGTGAAGGTGGGGCAGCAGGCGACCACCCTCTCGGGCGGCGAGGCGCAGCGGGTGAAGCTGGCCAAGGAGCTGTCGCGCCGGGCGACAGGCCGCACGCTCTACATCCTCGACGAGCCGACCACCGGCCTGCACTTCGAGGACGTCAAGAAGCTGCTCGAGGTGCTCCACGAGCTGGTCGAACAGGGCAACACCATGGTGGTGATCGAGCACAACCTGGACGTAGTGAAGACCGCCGACTGGCTGATCGACTTCGGGCCGGAGGGCGGCGACGGCGGCGGCGAGGTGGTGGCGATGGGCACGCCCGAGCAGGTGGCCAAGACCGACGCCAGCTGGACCGGCCGCTACCTGAAGGAGCTGCTCCAACGGCACGCCGACCGGCGCAAGGCGCGAGTCATGGCGCTTCCGCGCGCCTCGTCCCTGCCGCGATCCAAGCCGAAGGCGGAGCGCAAGCGCCAGACCGCCTGAACCCGCCGCCGGGCGGCGCTCAGCCCTTCGCCGCCCCGTCCCGCAGCGCCAGGTAGATCACCGGGCCGGGCGCGGCCAGGATCGCCAGCACCAGCGCCATCAGGAGCGCGTTGGTGGCCAGCGAGATGACCGTCTCCAGGGTGAAGAAGCTCTGCAGCGAGCCCATGTCGGGCGGCCGCGCGATGGCCTGCAGGAACTGGGGCCCGGCCCCGGCCAGGGTCGCGACCACGCTGATCAGCGGCGCGATCACCACCGTGGCCAAAAGCACCACCGCCAACGCCAGCAGGCCCGCGACCAGATAGGCGCCCACCATCCCCCAGAACTGCCCGCGCGTGAGGCGCCAGGCGGAGAACAGCCGCACCCTGCGCTCGTGGAAGGTCATGGCCGGCGCGATCGACAGCCGCACCACGGGATAGAA
>JASLDZ010000327.1 GCA_030151985.1 Caulobacteraceae bacterium
GCTGGCGCGGAGCTTTTCGCTCTCGCTCTTGAGCTGGCCGCACGCCGCCAGGATGTCGCGGCCGCGAGGGGTGCGGATGGGCGAGGCGTAGCCCGCCTTGTTCAGGATGGCCGCGAACCGCTCGATCGTTCCCCAGTCCGAGCAGACGTAGGCGCTTCCAGGCCACGGGTTGAACGGGATCAGGTTGATCTTGGCCGGCACTCCCTTGAGCAGCCGCACCAAGGCGCGCGCCTCCTCGGGGCTGTCGTTGACGCCCTTGAGCATCACGTACTCGAACGTCACCCGGCGCGCGTTGGAGAGGCTCGGGTAGGCGCGGATCGCCTCCATCAACGCTGAGATGTCGTAGCGCCGGTTCAGCGGCACCAGTACGTCCCGGAGGGCGTCGTTGGTGGCGTGCAGGCTGATGGCCAGCATCGCCTGGGTGCGCTCGCCCAGCTCCGTCAGCTTGGGGACCACGCCCGAGGTCGAGACGGTGATCCGCCGGCGCGAGATGGCGACGCCCTCGTTGTCGCTGACGATGTCGATGGCGGCGGCGACGGCGTCCAGGTTGTAGAGCGGCTCGCCCATGCCCATGAACACGATGTTGGAGATGCGCCGGCCGTCCTGCGGGGCGGTCCACTCCTCCAGGTCGTCCCGGGCGACCTGGACCTGGGCCGTGATCTCGGCGGCGGTCAGGTTGCGCACCAGCGGCTGGGTGCCGGTGTGGCAGAAGGTGCAGTTCAGCGTGCAGCCGACCTGGCTGGAGACGCACAGCGCCCCCGTGCGCCCGACGTCGGGGATGTAGACGGTCTCGACCTCGATGCCGGGCGCCATGCGGATCAGCCACTTGCGCGTGCCGTCCTTGGAGACCTGCCGCTCCACCACCTCGGGGCGGGCGAGGGTGAAGGCGTCCGCCAGACGCGGCTTCAGCTCCTTGGCGATGTCGGTCATGGCGGCGAAGTCGGTCGCGCCGTGGTGATGGATCCAGCGCCAGAGCTGGGTCGCCCGCATCCGCGCCTTCGCGGGCTCGACCACGCCCGCCTCTACCAGCGCCGCCTGCAGCTCGACGCGGGTGAGGCCGGAGAGGTTCGGGCGCGGCGGCGCGGCGGCGGCGGGCGCCGGCCGGTGGGCGATCTCCAGCGAGAGGGTCATGGTCCCATGTGCGCGCGGCGGACCGCTGGCGCAACCTCGCCGCCCGCTCAGGCGGCGCGGGGAAACCCTCGGCCGAGGGCGGCTTCCAGGCGGCGGCGATCGGAGTCGAGCGGGCGGGGGGTCTCGGCGGCCTCGATGGCGGCGTCCAGCAGCGCTGCGTCCTGGGAGGGCGTGCGCGCACCGGCCGCGCCCTGAAACAGCTCGTGCAGCTGCCGGTCGATCTCCTCGTTGCGGGGCGACCGCTTCGGCGAAGGGGTTGCGACGGTCATTCCGGCATCCTGTCCGACGCCGGACCGCGGCGTCGCCTCTCATGTCACCATCAACCGTGCGCCGGAAAGCTTGAGAAGCCCGTAACCGGCTACGGAGCTTGCGACAGGATGGCGCGCCCGGGCTGAACGGCGGCCGAACCGCTCGGCGCCTCGGCGTTCAGATCAGGCCGAAACACCAGGCGAGCACCGCCTTCTGGGCGTGGATGCGGTTCTCCGCCTCGTCCCAGACGCGCGAGCGGGGACCGTCGATCACCGCGTCCGCGACCTCCTCGCCGCGATGCGCGGGCAGGCAGTGCAGGAAGACGGCGTGGTCGGCGGCGCGGCTCATCAGCGGCTCGTCCACCTGGAAGGGCTCGAACGCGGCGACGCGCGCGTCGTGGTCGCTGTCGCCCATGGAGACCCAGGTGTCGGTGAACACCGCGTCCACCCCGTCCACGGCCGCGTCCGGGTCGTGAAGGATGCTCACCCGTTCGCCCGCGCCGCCGCGCGAAAGGTCGCGCAGGTCGGGGTGGTAGTCGGGCGGGCACGCCACGCGCAGGTCGAAGCCGAAGCGCCCTGCGGCGTGGATCAGGCTGGCGCAGACGTTGTTGCCGTCGCCGACCCAGGCGAAGGTCATGCCCGCCACCGAGCGGCCCAGCGCCTCCTCAACGGTCATCAGGTCGGCGAGGATCTGGCAGGGATGGCTCTTGTCGGTGAGGCCGTTGATCACCGGCACGGAGGCGACCTGCGCGAAACGCTCCACGTCCTCGTGGTCGATGGCGCGGATCATCACCGCGTCGACCATGCGCGACAGCACGCGCGCGGTGTCCTCCACCGGCTCGCCCCGGCCCAGCTGCGTCTCGCTGGAGCTGGCCATGATCACGTCGCCGCCCATCTGCCGCATGGCCTGCGCGAAGGAGAAGCGCGTGCGCGTCGAGTTTTTCTCGAACAGCATCGCCAGCGTGCGGCCGGCGAGCGGCGCATCGTCGTCCGGCGCGCCCGTGGGGCGGCCGGCGCGGGCGGCCTTGCGGCGGTGCGCCTCGTCGAGCACGCGGCGGAGCGTCGCGGCGTCGAGCTTCCAGATGTCGAGGAAGTGGCGCGGCGGCTGGCCGGTCACGCGGCGGCCGCCTTCAGCTCGGCCCGGGCGACCTCGCAGGCCGCCTCGAACTTGGCGATCGCCTCGCGCGCCTCGTCCTGGGTGATGACCAGCGGCGGAAGCAGCCGCACGCAATTGTCGCCGCCCCCTGCGACGAGCAGCTTCTGGTCGCGCGCCAGCGCCATGAAGGCGCGGTTGTTGGTGGCGAGCTTGACGCCGATGAGGAGCCCCTTGCCGCGGATGTCGACGATGATCTCGGGGAAGCGGCTCTTCAGCCCCTCGAACTGCTGGTGGAAGTAGCCGGCCACGTCGCGCACGTGCTGCAGCAGCGCCTCGTCCGACAGCATGGCGAACGCCTCGCGCGCCACCGCCATGGCCAAGGGGTTGCCGCCGTAGGTGGAGCCGTGGGCGCCCACCGTCATGCCCTTGGCGGCCTCTGCGGTCGCGACGCAGGCCCCGACGGGGAAGCCGCCGCCCAGCGCCTTGGCCAGGCACATGATGTGCGGCGCGGCCGGCTCGCCCTCACGCTCGGCCCACTCGTAGGCGAACAGCTTGCCCGTGCGGCCAAGCCCCGCCTGCACCTCGTCGTAGATCAGGAGGGCGCCGTGTTCGTCGCAGAGCTTCCGCAGGCCGCGCAGGCACACGTCGGGCACGGCGCGCGCGCCGCCTTCGCCCTGCACCGGCTCCAGGATCACCGCGGCCGTGGTGGGAGAGGCGATGGCGGCCTTGATCGCCTCGTGGTCGCCGAACGTCAGCTGGATGTAGCCGGGCAGGCGCGGGCCGAAGCCGTCGGTGTAGCTGGGGTTGCCCGCCGCGTTCACCGCCGCGTAGGTGCGGCCGTGGAAGGAGCCGTCGAAGCCGATCACGTCGATCCTCTCCGGCTGGCCGTTGGCGACGTGGAACTTGCGCGTGGTCTTCAGCGCGCACTCCACCGCCTCGGTGCCCGAGTTGGTGAAGAACACCACCTCGCCGAAGCTCTTGGCGCACAGCTCCTCGGCCAGCGCTTCCTGGTCGGGGATGCGGAAGATGTTGGAGACGTGCCAGAGCTTCTGCGCCTGGCGGTTCACCGCCTCCACCAGCCGCGGGTTGGCGTGGCCGAGCGCGTTGACCGCGATGCCGGCCAGGCAGTCGAGGTACTCCTCGCCCTCGGTGGAGTAGAGCCGCACGCCTTCGCCGCGCTCGAACGCCAGCGGCGCGCGGTTGTAGACCGTCATCAGGTGGTCGGCGGGGACGGGGGTGGACGCCTCGGTCATGGGGAGCTCGCAAACGCAAGCGGTCCCCGGCGGGCGGCCGGGGACCTGAGGCCGCGGACCCTCATACCCGCGAGGGTCGATGTCAAGGAAGCGGCCGGGCGGCTCAGCTCTTCAGTCGCCAGCCGCTCTTGAACACGAGGTAGCAGGCGACGGTCAGGACCAGCGTCAACCCGCCGGTGAAGGCCGCTCCGATCCACAGCGAGCCGTCCGACACGCCGGTGAAGCCGTAGCGGAAGCCGTCGATCAGGTAGAGGACCGGGTTGAAGTGGGTGGCGCTGCGGAACGGCTCGGGCAGCTTGGTCACGCTGTAGAAGGTGCCGCTGATGAAGGTCAGGGGCATGACCACGAAGTTGGTCACCGCCGCCAGGTGGTCGAACTTCTCGCTCCACAGGCCCGTCAGCACGCCGACCAGCCCCATCAGCAGCGAGGCGACCAGGCCGAAGTAGAGGATGGCGCCCAGGTTCACGATCCCGAACCGCGCGAAGGGCCAGGCGGCCACCGCCGTCACCAGCCCCACCACCACGCCCCGCGTCGCCGCGCCCAGCGTGAACCCCGCCGCCAGCTCGAACGGCGAGAGCGGCGGCGTGAGGAAGTCGGGCGAGGTGCCCATGATCTTGGCCTGGATCAGCGACGACGAGGCGTTGGCGAAGGCGTTGTTCAGGATCGACATCATGATCAGGCCGGGCGCGACGAACTGGGCGAAGTCCACCGCGTGCGGCCCGGCGGGGCGGGCGCCCTTCGTCGCGACCACGAACACCAGCATGTAGAGCAGGACGGTGACGACGGGGGAGGCGACCGTCTGCAGCCCCACCTTCCAGAACCGCCGCACCTCCTTCACGTAGAGCGTGCGCAGGCCCAGCCAGTTGACGCCATGATACTCGCGCGGGGCGAGCACGGCGGAGGCGCGCGCCGTCACCGTAGGAGAAGGCGGCGTTGAGACCGCGGCGGGGGCGTCGGCGAAGGTCGAGCTCATGCGCCCATGTGCGATCGCCGTCGGCGATGCGCAACGCCGGTCGCGCTTTCGACACGGTGGACCACGGCCTCGAGCTCGCCTGACCTGCGACATAGCGACTCGCGCCGCCAACTACATCTTGATCCTGTGGACAAGCGGGATGGCGCCTATTGTGGTCGTTAGGAGTTCCTTTACCGTATGTTGGGTGGCGAGGCCGGGCGGGCTGGTGCTCAGCCACTACATCTTGAGTCTGTTATCCACAGACTCCATCGGCGGAGGCGGACCATGGGCTGGACCGACGAGCGCGTCGTGACCCTCAAGAAGCTCTGGCTGGAGGGCCACTCCGCCAGCCAGATCGCCAAGCAGCTGGGCGGCGTCACCCGCAACGCGGTGATCGGCAAGGTGCATCGGCTGGGCCTCTCGGGCCGCGCCACGCCCTCGCAGCCTCAGCGCCCGGTGCTGAAGATCACCAAGCCGGTGCGCCCGGTCGCGGCCGCTCCCGCCGCGCCCCGCCGCATCGAAGCCGCCCCCTCGATCGCCTCGCCCCCCGTCCTGGTCGAGCGGCGCGAGACGCCCGGCTCGGCTACCGTGCTGACCCTGGGCGCCTGCATGTGCAAGTGGCCGATCGGCGATCCGGCCTCCAGCGAGTTCACCTTCTGCGGCGGCCGCGCCGTGCAGGGCCCCTACTGCGCCGATCACGCGCAGGTCGCCTACCAGCCCGCGCCCAAGAAGGTCGGCAAGCGCAGCGACGGCGTCGAACTGGCCCGCAGCCTGCGCCGCTACATCTAGGCTCGGCTCCGGCGGGCGGCGCCTACAGCGATCCGTAGGCGCCGCTGAAGGTGTCGCAGGCGCCCATGGACCCGCTGTCGTAGCCCGCGCGGAACCACTTCACCCGCTGGGCGGACGTGCCGTGGGTGAAGCTGTCGGGCGCGACGCGGCCGGTGGCCTCGCGCTGCAGGGTGTCGTCGCCGACCGCGCTGGCGGCCTTCAGCCCCTCGTCTATGTCGCCGGGGTCTAGGAAATTGCGGTCGCGGTTGGTGCGGTTGGCCCAAACGCCGGCGTAGCAGTCGGCCTGCAGCTCGGTGCGCACGCTGGTCTGGTTGCGCGATCCGCCCGACGCGTTCCGAGGCCCGTTCTGGTCCATCTGGCCCAGCAGGTTCTGCACGTGGTGCCCGACCTCGTGCGCGATCACATACGCCTCGGCGAAGCGGCCGGGCGCGCCGAAGCGGCCGGACAGCTCCTGGAAGAAGTCGAGGTCGAGGTACACGGTGCGGTCCACGGGGCAGTAGAACGGCCCCATCTCGCTGCGCCCCGGCCCGCAGCCGGTGGGATAGGCGCGGGAGTAGACCTTCACCTTCGGCGGCGGATAGCTGCGGCTCTGCTCCTTGAAGATCTCGGTCCAGGTGTCCTCGGTGAGGGCGACGACCTTCTTCACGAAGCGGAGGTCGACGTCAGGCGTGGAGGAGCCCGCCGCCTGCGGCTGCCCCTGGAAGCCGCTGGACGGCGCGGAAGCTTGCGGCGGCGCCGAGCTTCCGCCTCCCCCGCGCAGGAACTGGCCGCCGAACACCAGCGCCACGATGATGACCAGGACGACGATCCCGCCCCGGCCCGCGCCCAGGAGCAGGGGCAGCAGGCCCAGCAGGCCGCCGCCGCCGAAGCCGCCTCCGCCGAACCCGCCGCCGGAGTCGCCGCGCACGTCCTCGACGTTGGAGGACTCGCGCTCGTCTTCCCAGCGCATGGCCGCTCTCCCTGGTCCTCGTCCGCCGCCTAGAGCGTATGGCGCCGCGCGCGCGTTCCCGCACGCCTTCGCGCCCGCTAGGGTGGCGTGGACCGACGAGGGAGACCGCCATGCCTGCGCCGACCACCGCCATGCCGCCGCCGCAGCGCGCGCAGGTGAACGGGATCGAGATGACCTACTACGAGGTCGGCCCGCGCGGCGTGGGAACGCCCGTGGTCCTGTGCCACGGGTTTCCCGAGCTGGCCTTCAGCTGGCGCCACCAGCTCGCCGCCCTGGAGAAGGCCGGCCGCTGGGCGATCGCGCCCGACCAGCGCGGCTACGGCGGTACGGACGCCCCGGACGGGGTCGAGGCCTACGACATGGCGCACCTGACGGGCGACCTGGCGGGACTGCTCGACCACCTGGGAGCCGAGAAGGCGGTGTTCGTCGGGCACGACTGGGGCGGGCTGGTCGTGTGGCGCATGCCGCTGCTGCACGCCGACCGGACCGCGGGCGTCGTGGGCGTGAACACGCCGTTCCTGCCGCGCATGCCGGTCGATCCGATCGAGGCGTTCCGCGCCCGCTTCGGCGACGACATGTACATCGTGCGCTTCCAGGAGCCCGGGACCAGCGAGGCGCTCTTTGAGGCGGACGTGGAGAAGACGATGCGCTTCTTCATGCGCAAGCCGCGCGAGGACGCGGCGGGCGACGACGCGTTCAGCGGCGACCCGTCCGACGCCCAGTCGCTGGCGCTGCAGAAGATCCTCGCCCGCTACGACAAGGCCGACGAACGGGGGCAGTTCCTGTCCGCCGACGAGCTCGCCGTCTTCGTGCGCGCCTTCCAGGCCAAGGGCTTCGAGGGGCCGATCAACTGGTACCGCAACTTCACCCGCAACTGGAAGCGGGAAGAGGGGATGGCGATGCACGTGCCGCAGCCCTGCCTGATGATCATGGCGGAGAAGGACGTGGTGCTGCCGCCCTCGCTCTCCGACCACATGCCGGCCTTCTGCCCGGACCTCGAGCGCCACGTCGTCATGGGCTCCGGCCACTGGACGCAGCAGGAGAAGCCGGAGGAGGTCAGCCGGGTGCTGATCGACTGGCTGGACCGGCGGTTTCCCAGGCCCTAAAGCGCTTGGCCGAGATGGCTGACTCCTCCACCGCCGCGCGCCGCGGCCTCTTCCCGGAGACGGAGCCGTTCAGCTTCGGCTGGGCGCCCACCGGGAGCCAGCACGAGGTCTACTACGAGGAGTGCGGCCGGCCCGACGGCAAGCCGTGCGTGATCCTGCACGGCGGTCCGGGCGGGGCGATCAATCCGACGATGCGGAGGTTCTTCGACCCCTCCAAGTGGCGGATGATGCTGTTCGACCAGCGCGGCTGCGGCCGCTCCCGCCCCAACGCGGTGCTGGAGGACAATGACACCTGGAAGCTGGTCGAGGACATCGAGCGGCTGCGTCGCAAGGTCGGCGTCGAGAAGTGGACGGTGTTCGGAGGCTCGTGGGGCTCGACCCTGGCGCTGGCCTACGCCGTGACCCACCCCGAGCGCGTCCAGGCCCTGATCCTGCGCGGGGTGTTCCTGATCGGGAAGAGGGAGCTGGACTGGTTCTACCAGCACGGCGCCTCGATGATCTTCCCCGACGCCTTCGAGCGCTTCCTCAGCCCCATCCCCGAGGCGGAGCGCGGCGACCTCCTGGCCGCCTACCATCGCCGCCTGATGTCCGACGACCGCGCGGTGCGGGCGGAGGCGGCCAACGCCTGGAGCCGCTGGGAGGGCGACACCATCTCCATCCGCGGCCCCGACGCGCGGCCCGCCAAGTTCAACGAGGAAGACTTCGCGATCGCCTTCGCGCGGATCGAGAGCCACTACTTCATGAACGGCGGCTTCTTCGAGCGGGAAGGCTGGCTGCTCGAACAGGCGCACCGGCTGAAGGGCATCCCGGGCTGGATCGTCCAGGGCCGCTTCGACGTGGTGACGCCGATGGAGGCGGCCTGGCGGCTGCACAAGGCGTGGCCCGAGGCGCGCTTCGACCTCGTGTGGGACGCGGGCCACGCGTCCACCGAACCGGGCATCGTCGACGCCCTGGTGCGCGCGGGCGAGGCGGCGCTCAGGGTGTGAGGGTTTTCGCCGCAGCCTTGTCGCTGCTGTTGGTCGCGCCCGCGCTCGCTGCGCCCAAGGCGGGAACGCCCGATCCCGTCGCGGCGGTCGACCCCTTCATCGGTACGGGTGCGGACGGACACACCTTTCCCGGCGCGGTCGCGCCCTTCGGCATGGTGCAGCTCAGCCCCGACACGCTGATCGCGGACTTCAAGCACTCCTACGCCCACGCCGCCGGCTACCGCTACGAGGACCGGACGATCCAGGGGTTCAGCCACACCCACTTCTCGGGCGCGGGGCACAGCGATCTGGGCGACGTGTCGCTGATGCCGGTCGCGGGCGAGGTGAAGCTCGATCCGGGCGACCCCGACAAGCCGGGCTCCGGCTACCGCTCGGCCTTCAGCCACAAGGGCGAGGAGGCCAGCCCCGGCTACTACGCCGTGACCCTGGACGACTATCGGGTCCGCGCCGAGCTCACCGCCACGCCGCGGGTGGGCGTGCACCGCTACACCTTCCCGGCCGGCGCGCCCGCGCACGTGCTGCTCGACCTGCGGCACGGCATCTACGACTACCCCGGCAAGGTGCTGTGGTCGCAGCTGCGCCTCCGCCCCGACGGCACGGTGACCGGCATGCGCGAGACGCGGGGCTGGGCGCCCGGCCGCAAGCTCTACTTCGCGCTGCGCTTCTCCCGACCGCCGACCGGCCACGCTTTCTTCGACCGCGAGCCGGTGGAGGCGCCCTACAAGGGCTTCGCGCCGCCGAGGGCGGGCTCTCCCGACACGCCCTTCGTGCAGGGGCGGGGACTGGTCGGCGTGTTCGACTTCGGACCGCTGACGGCGCCTCTGGTGGCGAAGGTGGCGCTCTCGCCCTCCAGCGAAGCGGCGGCGATCGCCAACCTGGACGCCGAGGTGAAGGACTTCGACTTCGACGCCGTGCGCGCCCGCACCCGCGCGGCCTGGGCGCGGGAGCTCGGCCGGGTGCGGATCGATGCGCCCCAACCGATGCGGACCAGCCTCTACACCGCCCTCTACCATGCGCTGATGGCGCCCAGCCTGGCGATGGATGCGGACGGGACCTACCGCGGGCCGGACGGCGAACTGCACAAGGCGGACGGCTTCAGCTTCGTCTCGTCCTTCAGCCTGTGGGACACCTACCGCGCCGAGCAGCCGCTGATGACGTTGATCCAGCCCGAGCGGCGGACGGCCGACGTCATGCGCTCGCTGATCGCCTCGCAGCAGGAGAGCCCATACGGCATCCTGCCCGTCTGGCAGTTCGCCGGTCTCGAAACTTGGTGCATGATCGGCTACCACGCGGTGCCGGAACTAGCCGACGCGATCCTGAAGGACGTGCCCGGCTTCGACCCCAAGGCGGCGCTCGACGCCATGGTCGCCAGCGGGGACTACCGCCCCTACGGCCACCTCGGCGCCTACATCGACAAAGGCTACGTGCCGACCGACCTCGATGGCGAGGGCGTGTCGAAGACGCTGGAGTACGCCTTCGACGACTGGACCATCGCGCGCGCCGCCCGCCACCTCGGCCGGCTGGACGTGGCGCAGCGGTTCGAGACGCGGGCGCTGAACTGGCGCAACGTCTTCAATCCCGCCACGGGCTTCGCGCAGCCGAAGCTCGCGAGCGGCGCCTGGACCCCTAGCTTCGACCCCGCGAAGGCGGGGGAGGGCTCCGGCTTCACCGAGGGCAACGCCTGGCAGTACAGCACCTACGAGCCGCAGGACGTGGGCGGGCTGATCCGCGCCATGGGTGGCGACGGGGCGCTGGTAAGGCGGCTGGACCAGACTTTCGACCAGACCGTGGACCCCAAGGCCTACGCCCACGTCGAGGACATGGCCGGGCTGATCGGCCAGTACGTGCACGGCAACGAGCCCAGCCACCACATGGCCTACCTCTACGCCTACGCGGGCCAGCCGTGGCGCACGCAGGCGCGGCTGAAGCAGATCGTCGACAGCCAGTACCGCCCCGCGCCCGACGGGCTGGTCGGCAACGACGACCTCGGCCAGATGTCGGCGTGGCTGGTCTTCGCCGCGCTCGGCTTCTACCCCGTCGCGCCGGGCTCGAACGAGTACGTCTTCGGCCGCCCCTTCGTGCATCGCGCCGAGGTGGAGCTGCCGAACGGGCGCACGCTGACCGTGGTGGCGGACGGCCTGTCGGACGCTCATCCCTACGTCGGGCGCGTGACGTTGAACGGCGCGCCCCTGAGCCGCAGCGTCGTGACGCACGAGGCGCTGCTGAACGGCGGGGAGCTGCGCTTCACTATGCAGGCGCGGCCGAACAAGGCGTGGGCGGCCGCGCCCGGCGACCGCCCCTATTCGATGACCCCGTACCCGGCGGCGTCGCGGCCCTAGCTGTAGTCGTCGCCTGTCATGTCGCCGTTGTCGCTGTCGTAGTCGACGTCGCCGCCGAAGTCGCGGTCGCTTCCGCCGTACTCGTTGATGACCGTGTTCTCGATGGGCGGCCCGCCCTCGAAGCCGTAGCCGCCGCCAAAGCCGGGCCGGTGGCCGAAGAGGCCCGACAGGCCCTCGAACAGGAAGGCGCCGCCCGCGACCCCCGCCGCGGTCGTGCCCGCCCCGCGAAGGAAGTTCCCGAGCCCACCTCCGCCGGAGAAGGGGCCGCCCGCAAAGGCGCCGCCCGTCTGGGGCGGGGACGGCGGATAGTCCGACGTCGGAGGCACGGCCGAGCCGCCCCGCGCGCCCCAGGGCCCCGCCTGGCCGACCCCGGGCGGGTTAGGCGGCGCGCCCTTGCCGAACAGCGCGCCCAGGAAGCCGGGCTGCTGCGGCTCCTGCGGCGGGGCGCCGCGCAGCTGGTCCTCCAGCTCGGCGATGCGCGCCTGCGCGTCCTGCAGCGCGTGGTCGGCCAGGATGGCGTGCTGCACCAGCACGTAGGCCGCGTCCGGGTTGGCGCGGAGCGAGGCTTCGATCTGGTTGGCGGCTTCCGCGTCCTTCGCCTGCGGGCGCGAGCGGGCGAGGTCGTCGAGGAAGCGGGTGAGAAGGTCGCGTTCTTCAGGGGTCATGGGAAAAGACCTCAGGTCCTGTTCGCCGGGACGGCCCACGCCGTCCCGTATCGGCGGGGCTCAGATAGGAGGGTCGCGCGGGCGTTGCACCTTACGCCTTCGTCATGCCGCGCGGCGCGCGCTATGAGCCCGGCGCACATGCGCGCGCTGATCCGCTTCCTGAGCAACCTCGACGCCAAGGCGTGGCGCACCGCGGCGGTGTCGTTCCTGCTGTTCGGCGGCGTGGGCGTCGTGTTCCTGTTCGGCGCGGGCGCGCTGGGGCTGAAGGGCGGTGGCGAGGCGGTCGAGCGCTGGATGGGCGCCGGGCTGACCGGTCCCTGGGCGCTGGCGGCGGCGGTCGCGGGGTTCACGGTGCTGGCCTTCCTCGGCGTGCCGCAGTTCGTGCTGGTGGCGGCCGCCGTGGTCGCGTTCGGCCCCTGGACGGGGTTCCTCTACAGCTGGATCGGGAACCTGGTCTCGTCGGTGGTGGGCTTCTGGGTCGGACGGCTTTGGGGGGCGCGGCTGCTGCGCGACTACGCCGGGCGGGGCGTGAACGACTTCATCGACATAATCGGCCGCAATGGCTTCCTCGCCAGCCTGGTGGTGCGGCTGGTGCCGAGCGCGCCCTTCGTGGTGGTCAACATGGCGGCGGGCGCCACGCCCATGAGCGTCTGGGGCTTTCTCGGCGGCACCGCGATCGGCAGCGTGCCCAAGATCGCGCTCACCGCCTTCGCCGGCCAGGCGGTGGTGAAGGGCCTGAACGGAGACCGCCACGGCGGCGGGGTGGGACACTGGGCCTCGCTCGCGCTCGCCGCCGCCGTGTGGCTAGGATCGGCCTTGGCCGCGCGAGTCTGGCTGAAGCGGCGCGAGGCCGCCCGCCTCGCCGCGGCGCAAGGGAGCGGCGGAGCTTGAGCCAACGGCCGGACTACGGGATCGACGCGCCCAAGTCCCTGCGCGGCCTTGTCCTCTGGGGCTGCGTCAGCGGGACGGCGGGCCTGGCCTTCGCGTGGCTCTCGGGCGTGCCGCTGGAGACGCTGCCGAGCGTGCCGGTCGCCTGCGGGATCATCGGGCAGGTGCTGGGCTTCATCGCGCTGGGGCTGCTCGCGCCCGTGCCGGTGATGCTGTGGTCGAGCCTGTCGGGCAAGTTCGCCATCCGCGACGCGGTGCTCGACGCCGCGGGGCTGCAGGGCCACGAGAGCGTGCTGGACGTCGGCTGCGGGCGCGGCCTGCTGCTCGTCGGCGCGGCCAAGCGGCTCAACACCGGCCGCGCCTTCGGCGTCGACCTCTGGAGCGCCGACGACCTCGCCGGCAACACGCCCGAGGCGGCGTTGCACAACGCGGCCCTCGAGGGCGTGACGGGCCGCGTGACGGTGGAGACGGGCGATGCACGCAACCTGCCCTGGCGCACGGGCAGCTTCGACGTGGTGGTCTCCATGACGGCGATCCACAACATCCCCGACGAGGCCGGCCGCGCCAAGGCGCTGGAGGAGATGGTGCGCGTGCTGAAGCCCGGCGGCCGCCTCTCCATGTCCGACATCTTCAAGCCGTGGAGCTACCGGCCGGTGCTGGAGGCGCTGGGCATGCGGGAGGTGACGGTGACCGGGCCGCAGCTCTACTGGCTCGTCCCCGGCGCCCGAGTCACCGCGAGAAAGCCTTAGCCGAGGGTGACAAGAGCGTGATGGGCGTGCGGCCACGCCGCGCTTGTCATTGTTGCGGCCCCGGTGCAAACGGAGCCCGATCCGCCAAGCCGGACGTGAGACGATCCGCCGTCGCGCAGGGGGTGCGCGTTCGGCGAGACTCGCGATCATAATGCGCGGACGATCCACCCCCGGCCCTTCCAAGGCCCGCGCTCACGACCGCCCCAAAGGCCCTGCATGCTCTCCTCGCTCTTCGGCGTCATCTCCAACGACATCGCCATCGACCTCGGCACGGCCAACTGCCTGATCTACATGAAGGGCAAGGGGATCGTGCTGAACGAGCCGAGCGTCGTGGCGCTGCGCAACGTCGGCGGGCGCAAGGTGGTGCACGCGGTGGGGATCGAGGCCAAGCAGATGCTGGGCCG
>JASLDZ010000333.1 GCA_030151985.1 Caulobacteraceae bacterium
GGCAGGAACAGCTGCACGATCGCCAGAACCACCGTCCAGGCCAGCGCGGTCAGTTCGATGGTCATGGCTCAGGCCCCCAGCATCTTCGCCGCCCGCGGCGCGAAATAGGTGATGACGCCGGCGCAGCCCGCGCGCTTGAAGCTGTGCAGGCTCTCCAGGATCGCCCGGTCCTCCGCGAGCCAGCCGTTGCGAGCGGCGGCCATCAGCATCGCGTACTCGCCCGACACCTGGTAGGCGAAGGTGGGCAGGCTGAACGCCTCCACCACCCGGCGCACGATGTCGAGGTACGGCATGCCGGGCTTGACCATCACCATGTCGGCCCCTTCCGCGATGTCGAGCGCCACTTCCCGCAGCGCCTCCTCGGTGTTGCCGGGGTCCATCTGGTAGGTCTTCTTGTCGCCGGTCAGCACGGTCGCCGAGCCGATGGCGTCGCGGTAGGGGCCATAGAAGGCGCTCGCGTACTTGGCGGCGTAGGCCATGATCGAGACGTCCTGCAGGCCCTCGCCCTCCAGCGCGGCGCGCAGCGCGCCGACGCGGCCGTCCATCATGTCGGAGGGAGCCAGGATGTCGGCGCCGGCCTTGGCCTGCACGATCCCCTGCTCGACCAGCCGCTCGATGGTGGGGTCGTTGAGGATGCGGCCGTCCTCGATCAGGCCGTCGTGGCCATGGTCGGTGAAGGGGTCGAGCGCCACGTCGCACATGATCCCGACTTCGGGCGCGGCGTCTTTCATGGCGCGGATGGCGCGGCAGACAAGGCCGTTCGGGTCGCTGGCGTTGGAGCCCCGCGCGTCCTTCAGCTCGCCGTCGATGAAGGGAAAGACGGCGATGGCGGGGATGCCCAGCGCCTTGGCCTCGCGCGCCGCGTCCGCCACGCGGGCAAGCGACATGCGCGGCGCGCCGGGCATGGAGGGCACTTCGATCTCGGGCTCGTCGCCGCCGTGGACCACGAGCGACCAGATCAGGTCGTGCGGGGTGAGCACCGTCTCGCGCACCAGGTCGCGAATCCAGGGCGCGCGGCGCAGGCGGCGGGGGCGGTTGGCGGGGTAGGCGGCGAGGGGCGCGCGGGACATGGCGCATGGATAGCCGCCCGCCCGCGCCGCGTCATCCTTGGGCGGAGGGCTCAGGCGGGGATGCGCGCCCGGCGGCGGCGGAACAGCCGGACCTCCCGCCCCTGCGCCAGCCGCAACGCGCCGAACGCGGTGCCCCACAGCGTGCCCACGAACGAGAGGCCGAACAGCACGACGCCCACGATCGCCAGGCTAACCCCGCCGCCGACGTCGCCGGCGGTCGGGCTGTCGCCGTCAAAGAAGGGGCCGATGATGAACACCGCCCCGCTCACCGCCAGCGCCGCCCCGATCCCCACCGCCAGCCCCGCCAGGTCAGCGACCAGGAGCTGGAAGCGGAAGTGCGAGCGGGCCACGGGGTCGGGGTGTTTCCGATGCAGGAAGGCGACGATGAAGGCCGCCAGCCCCGTGATCCAGACGGTGAACAAGCTCGCCGCCACCAGCGCGTAGCCTCCCATCGCCAGCGCCCGGCCGGAGATGGAGCGTTCGGCGGGAGCGTCGGTCATGCGGTTGACAGCGTACGCCCGCGCCCGCAGTTCCACGCCGCTGCACCGCCCGCAAGAGGCGGAACCTTCCCGGCACATGAGGCGACGCGATGGATTTCTCCCTCAACGACGACCAGCGGGCGATCCAGGACGCCGCGCAGGCCTTCGCCGCGGCCGAACTCGCCCCCCACAGCGCGAAGTGGGACGAGGAGAAGCACTTCCCCGTCGACGTGATCAAGAAAGCCGCCGAGCTGGGGTTCGCTGGCCTCTACGTGTCGGAGGACGTGGGCGGCTCGGGACTGACGCGGCTGGACGCGGCGATCGTGTTCGAGGCGCTGAGCAAGGGCGACGTCTCGACCGCCGCCTTCATCTCGATCCACAACATGGCGAGCTGGATGATCGACCGCTTCGGCTCGGACGCGCTGCGGAACAAGTACCTGCCGCGGCTGACGAGCATGGAGCTGATCGCCAGCTACTGCCTGACCGAGCCCGGCTCCGGCTCGGATGCGGCCGCCATGCGCTCCACCGCCCGGCGCGACGGTGACGGCTACGTGCTGAACGGCTCCAAGGCGTTCATCTCGGGGGGCGGGGTCAGCGATATCTACGTGGCCATGGCGCGCACCGGGGTGGAGGGGCCGAAGGGCATCTCCGCCTTCGTGATCGAGAAGGGCATGCCCGGCCTCTCCTTCGGGGCCAACGAGAAGAAGATGGGTTGGAACAGCCAGCCCACCGCCCAGGTGATGTTCGACGACCTGCGGGTGCCCGCCGAGAACCTGATCGGCAAGGAGGGCGACGGCTTCCGCTACGCCATGATGGGGCTGGACGGCGGCCGCCTGAACATCGCCGCCTGCTCGCTTGGCGGGGCGGGCTTAGCGCTCGATACGGCGGTCGAGTACGCCAAGACGCGCAAGCAGTTCGGCAAGCCCCTGGCCGAGCAGCAGGGCGTCGCCTTCAAGCTCGCCGACATGGCCACCGAGCTGGAGGCCGCCCGCCTGATGGTGCGCAACGCCGCGGACGCGCTCGACAAGAAGGCCGCAGACGCCACCAAGCTCTGCGCGATGGCCAAGCGCTTCGCCACCGACGCCGGCTTCCACGTCGCCAACGAGGCGCTGCAGGTGCACGGCGGCTACGGTTACCTGAAGGACTACCCGCTGGAGCGCATCGTCCGCGACCTGCGCGTGCACCAGATCCTGGAGGGCGCGAACGAGGTCATGCGTGTGGTCGCCAGCCGGGAGATGCTGCGGCAGTAGCGGACCGTGCTAGTCTGGCCGCCGGAGGTCCGGCGATGCACGAGATTGCCCTTGAGCAGGCCAGCGAGGAGCTGGTTAGGT
>JASLDZ010000378.1 GCA_030151985.1 Caulobacteraceae bacterium
GATCGCCATCCTGGAGGAGGCGGACATCGTCGCCGCCCGGCAGCTCGCGCGGCAGATCGCGGGGCTGCTCGGCTTCGAGGCGCAGGACCAGACCCGCATCGCCACCGCTGTCTCCGAGATCGCCCGCAACGCGGCCACCTACGGCGGCGGTGGCCGGATCGGCTTCTCCGTGGAGCCGGGCAGCCCGCCGCACCTCGTGGTCCACGTCCGCGACCGGGGCCCGGGGATCGCCGATGTCGACGCCGTTCTGGAGGGGCGCTTCGAGAGCGCGGGCGGCATGGGGGTGGGGATCGCGGGCGCCCGCCGGCTCATGGACCGCTTCCGGCTCGACAGCGCCCCGGGCGGCGGGGTGGAGGTCGTGCTCGGCAAGCGGCTGCCCCGCGCCGCGCCCCCGGTCACCGCGGCGCGGCTGGCGGCGATCGGCAAGGCCCTGACCGCCACGGGCGCCGCCGACCCGCTGGCCGAGGCCCGCACGCAGAACCAGGAGCTGCTTCAGGCCCTGGCCGAACTCCACGCGCGGCAGGCGGAGGCGGAGCGCCTGAACGCCGAGCTGGAACACACCAACCGCGGCGTCGTCGCCCTCTACGCCGATCTGGACGAGAAGGCCGCGCAGCTCACCCGGCTGAACGGCGAGCTCGAGGGGCGCGTCGCGGCCGCGGTGGCGGAGTGCCAGCACGCCAACGACGCCCTGCGCCAGTCGCAGAAGATGGAGGCCATCGGCCAGCTCACCGGCGGCGTGGCGCACGACTTCAACAACCTGCTGCAGGTGGTCATAGGCAACCTGGAGATGCTGCTCCGCCGCCTACCCGTCGAAGACGCGCGCTCACGCCGCGCCGCGGACAACGCCATGTCGGGCGCCCAGCGGGCGGCGACGCTGACCCAGCGGCTGCTGGCCTTCGCGCGCCGCCAGCCCCTCGCCCCCAAGCCGATCGGCGCCAACCAGCTCGTGGAAGGCATGACCGACCTCATGCGGCGCACCCTGGGCGAGACCGTCTGGGTGCTGAACCTCGCGAACGACCTGTGGCGCGTGGAGGCCGACCCCAACCAGCTGGAGAACGCGCTGCTAAACCTCGCCGTGAACGCCCGCGACGCCATGGGCCCCGGCGGCGTGCTGACGATCTCCACGGCCAACTGCGTGATCGGCGAGACGGACGCGCAGGACGACGCCGTCCCCGGCCAGTACGTCTCGCTGGCCGTGTGCGACACGGGCTCGGGCATGTCCGACGAGACGCTGGCGCGCGTCCTCGAGCCGTTCTTCACCACCAAGGAGGTGGGCAAAGGCACGGGCCTCGGCCTGTCGATGGTCTACGGCTTCGCCAAGCAGTCGGGCGGCCACCTGCGGATCGAGAGCAGCCTCGGCCGCGGGACCACGGTGACCCTCTACCTGCCCCGACACGTGGGCGGCCCGCAAGCGCACGTCCTGCTTGAGGACGAGGCGGAGATCGCGCCGCCGGGAACCGGGGAACTGATCCTGGTGGTGGAGGACGACGCGGACGTGCGGGCGCACACCTGCGAGGTGCTGGAGGAGCTCGGCTACCGCGTGCGGCCGGTCGTCGACGGCGTCTCCGCCATCGCCGCCCTCGAGGGCGCCGAACCGATCGACCTCGTTTTCACCGACGTGATCCTCGCGGGCGCCCTGAACGGGCGCGACATCGCCGAACGCGCGCACGTCGTGAGACCCTCGCTGCCCGTGCTTTTCACGTCCGGCTACGCCCGGGAGGCCATCATCAAGAACGGCCGCATCGAGGACGGCATGGCGCTCCTGCCCAAACCCTTCACGATGGCGCAGCTGGCGGGGAGGATCCGCACGCTCCTCGACAACCCCCCGGCCTGATCGGGCCGCTCTCCGCCGCCGCCCGCGGACCCCGGCGGGAAGCACCGGACATCAAGCACGGGAGGCCGGCGAGGCGAAGGTCACCGACGACGTCGGCGAGACGCTCCGCAGGATCAGCGAGACCACGTTCAAGGACCGCGGCCACCCGATCCGCAGCGTGCACGCCAAGAGCCACGGCCTGATCGAAGCCAAGCTGGAGGTCGCGGAAAGGCTCTCGCCGCTCCTGGCGCAGGGCCTGTTCGGGAAGGCGGGGCGCCCCCAGGCCGTCAACATCACCGAGCCGCGCGAGGCGTTGCGTTTGCCGTAGCTTCCTGAGCGGACGACCCTATCGAGACCGACCCAACATTGTCTTGTCTGCTCGGCGCCAGCAGCGGACATCAAGCTTCCTGCGCTTTCCGGACCTTCCTGCGGGACTTCGCCAAAGTCGCGCAGGAAACCGCCGCCCGCCGATGCGATGGCCGCGGGGATGCTACTGGCTCGGTCAACTTATGGGCGGCGCGTTCACGGCAAGCTGTGCGGCGAAAGCTCGTGCATAGGCGGGCCGCGCTTCACCACGGGCCACGTAGGCGGCGAGGTTTGGCTGCTCATCAAGCAGCCCTGAAGGCCGCGCCCGAAGCAGCACCGACACCATCAGAAGGTCGCCGGCGCTGAACGGGCCCTCCAACCAGGGGCGGTCACCCAGGTGGAGGGACAGCTGCTCAAGCCGGGCGCGGACGCGATCTTTGACGAGTGGCAGGCGCGCCTCGCACCAGGGTTTGTCGCCCTCCAAAAATCGGGCGGTCGTGAGGTCGAGGATGGGCACCTCAATGGTGTTGAGCGCGGCGAACATCCACATGATGGCCCGCGAGCGAGCGTCGTGATCCCGCGGCAGCAGACCATCATGACGTTCCGCGATGTGGAAAACGATGGCGCCCGTCTCGAAGAGGGCCAGGTCACCCTCCTCGTAGGTTGGAATTTGCCCGAAGGGTTGAACTGCAAGATGCTCCGGCGCCTTCATCGCCGCGAAGGATAGGAGGCGCACCTCGTAGGGCAGGCTCGCCTCCTCCAGCGCCCAGCGGACGCGGGTGTCTCGCGCTAGCCCCTTACCGCCGTCCGGGGACCGTTCGAAGGCGGTGATGGTGATCGTCATGTCAAACCTCGCGGCGTGCTGCATGTCCGCCCGGCAAGCGGATTTGGAATGACGACGAACGAGGTGCGCCCAGATCGACATCCGCTCGCCACTTTCTAGATCGTCGATCCACAGCGACCGGTTTAGTTAGGCCGTATGGATCTGCGTCCCACCAGACCCGATGACGCGAACTCCTTGGCCGAGATCTATGGTCACGCAGTGCTGCACGGGCTTGGGACATTCGAGGAGACGCCGCCGACGATCGCTGAGATGGACGCCCGACGGGTCCGAGTCGCTGACTTTGGTTTGCCGCACGTCGTGGCGGTGATCGGCGGCCGCGTGGCCGGCTACTCCTGCGCCGCCCCTTTCCGTCCGCGTCCCGGCTATCGCTTCACCGCGGAGGATAGCGTCTACGTCGCGCCTTGGGCGGTTGGACGCGGCGTGGGTCGCGCCTTACTGCTGAGAGTGGTGGAGGACTGCGAGGCGTTGGGGCTACGCCGCCTTGTGGCTGCAATCGGTGACAGCAAAAACGTCGCCTCCATTGCGATGCACCAAGCATGCGGTTTCGCGGTCGCGGGCGTGCTTCCTGCGGTTGGATGGAAATTCGGCCGCTGGGTCGACGTGGTGTTCATGCAGCGCGGGCTTAACGGAGGCCACTCTGAGACGCCTAAAGCCCCGGGGCTCGACCTTCGCGAGCCTTAGCCAACTTAGCAACTGGTAAACGCCGTTGCCCGAGAGCGCCAATAGCCGCCGCGAGCCTTGCTCCGGAAAAGCGACATAGCGCCCGGCCCGGCATGGAGCTTCACTGGGCGAGCAAGGTCTGACATCGAAGGTAAAGCACAGGGGCCAGCGGAACCGCATAGCGGACTCGGTGGAGCGGCGAGTTGCTGGAGGTCGGATGACCTGCGCTCGCGGCCCAAACCCGACTATCGCCGCATCTGCGCGGCACCCCGGCTTTTCCGAAAACGATCGAGTTATGGGGACACAGTATCGCTTGGAGGGCGAGTGGATGTCGCGGAGGATGCCGCGATGGTGAGGGTGTCGGCGGTTATCGCGATGGCGGTCGCGGTCGGTGGCCACAGCCAGCCGCCTTCTCCTACTTCGACCTCACAGGTGACGGAGGCGGCGACGTGCAGACTGACGGACGGCAGGTCCGCAATCGTGACACGGCGTGGTAATCGGTACGCCTACACCTTCGGCAGGGTCGGTTGCGCCCCGAGATAAAGCTTGGTGCCCGCCCGGCGACACACTCCGTCTTCAGCACGGCGGCGCGAGATCAGAGGCGTCCCAGGAACGGGTCGCCATAGACCGTCATGGCCAAACCACGGGCCGGATCGAGCCCGAACGCACGATCGACCGCCTGGTTCGCGAGGAAGTTGGCTTCGATCAGCGTCGCCCCTGCTTCTAGGTGTTCGATGAACACCGGGAACCAGTGGGTCGGCGCCCGCGAGTCCAGCGGCCATGGTGAGCCCACAACCGCGCCGCAGCCGCGATCCAGGATTTGCTTCGCCAGCCCTAGGGTGGTGTTGCCCGCCGGATGCTTGTCGGCGCGGCCGCCACTGCACACAAACAGCACCACCAAAGCGACGTTATGGAGGGCGTCGGCCAGGTCGAACGGCGCCACCCTCAACGTCCCTTCATCCGAGACGACGTGGAAGAACTTGCCTTCAGGATGGACGCCGCCGTGGGCCGTGATCACTGCGATCGAGGCGCCCGACAAGGTGGTCGGCAGAGCTGTGGCCCTGTCGACCGCAAATCCGTGAGCGTCGAACGTCGGCCCCAACCGCTCGGCGATCATGGCCAGCGTCTGGCCCTGCTCCTCGGCGGCGGAAATCCAGGCGCAACGTCGGCCGTCGCCGCGATATGCCTTGCGGCGCGCCGCCGCCAGCCACGCCAGGGATGGCGTCGACGCCATCGCCTGGGTGCGGCCGGCGAAGTCGTCGCCGACGCGGATGAGGTTCGGCGGAAAGGCCTGGTATCCGGTATCCCCTACCACCACCACAGGCCCCGGCGGCAGCGAAGAGAACCGCACGGTTTCGGTCGTGGTGTAGAAGAGGTTCGGGTCGTCCTCCACAATGCCATAGGCGTAGGGGTAGCGAGCCGACCAGATCAGGAAGCGGGTTCGGTCGATGAGGGCAGGGTCTTCGCGGACCACGACGGTGTCCTGCCCGTCCACCAACTCAGTTCGGACAAGGTTGCCGGCCTCGTCCCAACCCGCCTGAACGATGGCGGCGCCCGCTTGGGTCAGAGCTAGGGCCTGGTCGAGCGCTTCGCCTGTCGAGGACGGGGCAGGCGGCGGTTCAGCGACCCCATCCCACCCCGGCGTCGCGACCCCGCGATCGGCCGCCATTTCCAAAGCGAAGACGGCGTCCGAGGCGTTCGCGAGGAAGTCGTCGGAGGCAAGGGCGCGCGACGCCAGCAGCGCCACTTCGACGGTGTCGAAGCCGACGTCGTCGGAATAACGCGCCGCCCCCGCGACTTGCGCCCGCCGCAATAGGTGATGGGCCGAGGGCGTGGCCTCACTGACGCCGCGCAGATGCTCGCGCATGTGGCCCTGCGCGCCGTTGATCAAGGCGGTGAACAGCGTCTCCAGTGGTTCCGCCGGCGTTGCGCCGCTCAGGCGGATCCTGCGGATCAGCTCGGCCAACACCGCACCGATCGGCTCGGTGCCGTCCGATCCTTCGAGAACGACCTGGCCCACAGCCATGGCCTCGGCGAGGAACGCTTGGAATTCGGGCGTATCCGGCACCAAGGCCAGATGCGCGCCGACGCGAAGCTGCAGATCGAACGTGTCCAGCCGGTGGCCGAAAGTATCCACCAGGCCCATGCGCTCCATGATCTGTCGCGCGCCCTGCGCGGCGTTCTGCGCAAGCTCGATCATGCCGAGGTCACGCAAGGTGCGCGCCAGCAGAAACGCTTCCTGGAAGGCTTGTTCCTCGTCACAGACATCGCCCGCGGCAAAGGCGCAGGCGAGGGCCACCAAGCCTTCGACGGCGTTGCGACCGCGCAGCAGCGCGTCAGCGAGGGCGAACCAGCCTAGCCGCCGGCGAAGCGGCGTGGTCCCAAGTTGGATGGCGCGCTCGGCGAGATCGCGCGCGCCCTGGGCGAAGCCGGCGCTGGCGAGCTTGCTTGTCGCCACCCGGATAAGGCGGAGATCATAATTGGGGTCGGCGGTGTGGGGGCTGATGGCCACACCGATCGCCAACCAAGTCAGGAAAGCGGTTTCATCGCCTTCATCGAGAAGCGGCCCGCGCTGGATGAAATCGGTCACCGAACTGACCGCTTCGTCCGCAGACTCGGTAATCAGCGCCTTGGGCGCGGTGATCGACCCGAGGACGACAGGCGTTTCATCCTCCAACCAGCTGAACAGCTTCCTGAAGAAGGGTTTGTGGTCCGCCAGCCAGGCCACAGAGGCCCGGCCCCGGAGCCGGTCGCCGACGACGTTGACCGGCTGGCCCGCCAGTTTCAGGGCGACAGCGGTGATTTCGGCCAGGCCGGTCGAACCGGCAAGCGAAGGCTGGAGCAACCGACCAAGGCGCACGCGCAGCCGGCCATCTTCCGGGCGCGCCGCAAGACTGCGGATCAGGGACTCGAGGGCGGCCGTGAAGTCGTCGGTCGGGACACAGAGGTCCCCCGCCGCGTCGGCGTGCAGGAGCAGGGCCTCCATCACCTCCACGAGACGGTGATCGCGGGTCGTTTGGAAGCGCGGCGACTCCGCCGCAGCGGCCGCCAGGGTGAAGGCGTTGGGCAGGAGACCACGGCGCAGAGCATCGCCGACCGCTTCATTGCGGACGGCATCGCGAATTTCCCCATCGCTGCCGGCGGCGCCCAGGAGACCGACATAGTCGGGGACGCCTTTCACAGTCAGGAAGCGGTCGAGCACGGCGTAGGCCGCCGCCCGCTCGGTCTGGTCCGCTTCGGCCGCCAAGGTTGCATAGTCGCCCTTGTTCAGGAGGGCGCGGTGTCGCCGGGCCCGCACGCTGTCGCTCTGCGGGAAGTTGGCCTCGAGTCGTTCGGCAATCCTGTCGGCGGCGGACGGATCGTCCCATCGCCGCGCGACGTCGAACGCGATTTCCAGTGCCTCCCGCGTCTCAAGGGCTTCCAGCGCCGGCTCCAGCGCCCGCCTGGCCAGAGCCGGGGCGCCGTTGTCCTGCGCGACCAGCGCGAGCTTGGCCCGCGCCGTCGGGTCCAGGTCGGCATCGAGGTCCAACAGTTCGCGCACCGCCTTCGCGGCCTCTTCACGCTGCCCAGCCTTGTGCAGGAGCTGAAGGCGAAGGAACGGCTTCATGCGATTAAACCGTTTGGGTAGAGCCTCCACGTCTTGGAGCGCCTTGCCGACGCGGCCCTCGCCGATCCAGGCGTCCCAGACGTCGGCCTGAAGGGAAAGGATCGACGCCGTGCTGTCATCGTCCCGCCCGCCGAACACCCCGCACCCATTAACCGACTGCAGCAGCTCCACGAGTTCGGGGCGTTCCGGCATGGGCTTGTCGGCGTCGATGGCCAAATACACAGGCCGGTCCTTGACCCGCGCGGTCGCCGCCCGGGCGAGGGCATGAACCTGCGGCGCCCAGATGTCCTCGTCACGCAACGGGCGGGCGGCGCCGTTGGGCAGGAAAGGCTGCACGGCATCGTCGCGATAGCGGGCCGCATCGAGAATGAAGAGGGCCGACCAATCCGGCGCCGCCTCGATCAGCTGGTGGAGCGTGGACGGCCGAAGATCGCGGGCCGCCTCTATGGTCAGGTGCTTCTGAAGCCAGCGGGACCAGGCGTCTGACAGATCGTCACCCGTCAGCGCCTTGTACGCGACGCCGAACGCTTTTTCGAACTGCTGGGAGAGTGCGCCGACATCAGCGTTGGGCGGGGCCAGCACGATGTGCCGCTGTATCGCCCTGTCGCCTTTCTCGTTCACGATGGCCAGCAGCGTCGCCACCAGCGCGGCGGAGCGGTCAAGCGCGGTCCCCGAGTCGGCCAGGATGATGTCGCTGCCGCCCAGGACCATCGGGTTGCGGAAGATGAAATCCTGAAGGGCTTTCGCGTACCCTTCCAAATCCGAGATCAGGACGGGTTCTGGGATGCCGGACGCTTCCGCTGGCATGGTCTCAATTTAGGTTGCCCGCCCCCTGGCGCGAGCGCTCGCGGCTACATCCACAATGCCATAATGGCGGAGCCGGCGTCTTCATTGAGACACCGGCTCCTAGGTCACGATCACTTCGGGCGGCCGGCGCCGTTATGGGCGGGGCGGTCGACAACGTAGCGCTGCCCCGCCTTGGGCGTCGGGGGCAGCGGACGCCCTTGGATCGCCGTCCGTTCTTGGCCGGTGGCACCGCCGCGCGGCCCGACGATGCCGAACTCGCCCGAGATCGGCGCGGGCTGGCCCGGTTTGAAGGTCTTGGTCACGAAACAATCTCCTGAGTCTCCGTGAGGGCCTGCCGCGGGATGCGGTCGGCCAGCGGGCGCCAGGGATCGAGCCGATGGTGGCGCTTCGCCGAGTCCTAAGCTAGATTGACAAATCAGCGGACACAACAATAATCGTGTGTAGATGATACCCGACTTGGTCGCCGTCAGCGCCTTGGCACCCTGGCCGGTCCTCCCGCCCGGCATCCACGACGCCACGCTCGACGAGGTGGCGGCGCGATTTGCGACGACGCCGCACCGAGCTTGGCTGTTTAGTGGCTTTGTGAGGGCGTTCGAGGCGTTGAGTGGGGCAGGGTGCTCGACGATCTTCCTCGACGGCAGTTTCATCACCGCCAAGCCTCATCCCGGCGACTTCGACGGAATATGGGACTTCACGGGTGTCGATCCCGCCAAGCTCGACCCCGTCCTGCTTGATTTCGACAACAAGCGCGCAGCGCAGAAAGCGAAATACTTTGGAGAGATGTTTTTAGTGCAGCTGCCTCACCAACCCGGTCTGCTGCCCTTCTTTCAGAAGGAGAAATTCTCCGACGCGCCCAAGGGCATCGTCCGGATCTCGCTCAGCCCTGCGCCTGGAGCGACACTATGATCACCAACGAAAAGCAACTGCGTTCGGCGCGCGCCGCCATCGACCGGTTCAACGCCGAGATCGCCGAACTCAGGACGGCGCACGACGGCGTGCATCCGGCCCTTCGCCAGGCTCAGATCGCCGGGCTCGAGAGCCAGATGTCCGAGCTGGACGAGGAGGTGCAGGAGTACGAGCTCCTTCAGTCCGGAGCGGTCACCACCTTTGAAGCGGAAGGTCTCGCGGATCTTCCGGATATCCTGATCCGCGCCCGCATCGCCCGGGGCATGAGCCAGCGCGATCTCGGCGTCTTCGTTGGCGTCGCGGAGCAACAGATCCAACGCTACGAGGCGGAGCGCTATCGTTCCGCCAGTCTGGAGCGCCTGGCCGAGATTGCCGCCGCCCTCGACATCACCGTCACGGAAAGCGCTCAACTGCGCACCGCGCCGCCGGCACACACGGGGCCCGAAAGCGCCTGGTCGTTCCCGGTCACCGAGATGTTCAAGCGCGGCTATTTCGATGATTTCGGCGGGTCCGCAGCCCAAGCGCGCAAGGAAGCCGCCCAGCTGGTCTCGAACTTCTTCCGTCACGCCGCCTATGATTGGACCCAGACGGCTTTGCATCGCCGGTCGGTCCGCGCCGGCGGCAACGTCCAACTTGCAGCACTGGCCGCGTGGGAAGCGCGCGTCTCAATCCTCGCCGATCGGCGACCCCCGCCGATCGCCTTCGATAAGGACGTCATCTCCGACGCTTGGCTGCACCACCTCGTTCGCTTGAGCGCGCGCGAGGATGGGCCGCGGGCGGCCGCCGAGCACCTCTGGGCCTCCGGCATAGCCCTCGTGATCGAGAAGCATCTGCCGGGGACGCTCCTGGACGGCGCCGCCATGGTGACGACGGCCAACCACTTCGTCGTGGCGATGACCTTGCGCCACGATCGGTTGGATAATTTCTGGTTCACCCTCCTGCACGAGTGCGCCCACCTGCGTCTTCACATCGGTCAGGGCCCTTATCGGGCGATCTTCGACGCCGTGGAGAGCCCGGACGACTCACCGATCGAGGACGAGGCCGACAAGTTCGCCCAGGAGGCGCTCATTCCGGCCGCCCAGTGGCGAACGTGCGTGTCGCGCTTCACCCAGACGGAGCGCGCCGTCCTCGCCGACGCGGCCAAACTCGGCATCAACCCGGCCATCGTCGCCGGCCGCATTCGCCGCGAGGCCAAGGACTACACCCTTTTGGCCAACCTGGTCGGCTCCGGCCAGGTGAGCAGCCAGTTGACCTGAGCAATCCCGCCATGGCGATCACCGTTCATGACTACGTTCCCGTTCTGAAATGGCGTCAGGGCGAATACCAAGCTCTGATGCGGCTGGACGATGCCCACCGCCAGCGGGTGATTCCGTTGATCGAGGTCACCCCACCCGAATGGGATTTCGAGGAGGGGCGAGACAAAAAGACCCTCGAGCAGCAACTTGAGCCGTTTGCCCGCCGGCTGAAGGCCAAGTGGGGGAGCCAACCGGCCTTCCTCGACACCCATCTGCTGAAACCGACAGTCCGCATGCCGGGTGGGGTCCATGCCTTGACCTATCTGATGGACCGCTCGCGCGCGCAAGGCGCCCAGCTCACCCCCGTCACGAGCCTCGAGCGAGACTTGGCTCATTACAACGCCGTCGCCGGCGCATCCCTGATCGACGGCCGTGGCATCGCGGTGCGCTGTAGCCTCGACGAAATCGCTGATCCGGGCTTCGCCGCAACCTTCCAGCGCGTTGTCGGCCAGCTAGCCGTCGATCCAGGCGAGGTCGACCTGATCGTGGACCTTGCCGCCAAGAACTTCGAGCCTCTCGATGACCTCGTGGACCTGGTCTCGGCGTTGATCCAGTCAAACCCGCTCTATGAAGAGGTTCGCAGCCTGATCCTGATCGGGACCTCTTTCCCCGCCTCGATGGCAGACATCAAGCCGCCGAGCCAAGTGGTCCCGCGGATGGAATGGATGCTCTACAAGCAGCTTGTCGCGGGTCTGCCGGAGGGGTTCGCCCCGCCCACCTTCGGCGACTACGCGATTTCCTCGGCGGATATTCCTGGCGGCGACATGCGTCTTCTGAAGCCGGCCGCTTCGGTGCGCTACACCATCGACGACGCCTGGTTCATCGCCAAAGGCAGCAACGTCCGTGACAACGGCTTCGAGCAATTCCGCGACCGTTGTGGTGATGTCGTGTTGTCCGGGTCCGCCCTTCCGCTCGGCTATTCAGCGGGCAGCGACTACGTGCGCGGGTGTCACGGCCGGACCGAGAAAACAGGTAACCTGACCACCTGGCGCTGGGTAGGCACGAACCATCACATCACGAAGGTCGTGGACGATCTCGCCAGTTTGTTCGGGCCTTGAGCGTTGTTCGCACAAGCGCGGCCAACTGGGCCTTTGGAAGTCGGCGCGCCAACTCCGTGTAGAGCGCAGCGCGGGGCTCTCGCAGCAACTTCGCGTCACATCCCAGGTCGGACAGCACGGCATGGACTTCGCCCCGCCACATCAGCCGCGCGAGGCTCAACGGGTCAGTTTCGCGGTTGGCGCGCTCTTCACGCAGGCGCCGGAAGACGATGGCGCCGTTCGCCGCGCGGCGTGCAGCGATGACACCCCACCAAGTCGGAAGAAGATCAAGCGCCGCAGGCAAGTGTCGCTCCGAGGCGATCAAGGTGGCCCGGTCTACGACCAGGCCGTAGGCCGACACTTGGCGCGGCAGGCGCTCAAGGGTGTCAGCCTCAGCCTTGATTTCCACGCCGCGAATGTGGCCATTGATGACCGCGATATCGACGCGCGAGGCCCCGTGGGTCAGCCCCAGCTCTTCGAGAACGAGGGTGTCGGCGCACTGTTGCGCGTGGACCAGAAGCCTGCGCAGGGCGGCGGCCCGCAAATCCACGTCTCTCAACCGCGCAGGCATGGGCTTGTCTAACCGCCGAATCCGACGAGGGGCAAATGACGACACTGTCGGGGAGGGGTCCACCGATTTGGCCGACGAAGACGGTAGCGAGGTAGCCACCATCCCAGCGGCAGGGCTCCGATCACTCCGCGGCGAGCTGCTGGTCCCCGTTCCGCCAAAGTCGCTGGTCCGGCCGCGAGCTCTGTCGAGGGCACCCGGGCTTCCCGTCAGCGCACCCTTCCGAACGGCCGCTGCGAGTCAGAGTCGCTGGTTGCCTAGGGCAACGGGGCGGCCGCGACCCTCCCTCCCGACAGCGGACCTTCCAGACGGCGGCTAATGGGATGGACCGGCTGCTCCCCCCGCGACAGCCTCACGGCTGTCGCTCAATGGAAAGGAGAGCAGCATGGAAAGGGTAGAAGATAGGGCTGGTGCGTCGACGCCAAGCGTGGTCGGCATCGACATCGGTAAGGACGTGTTCCACCTGGTGGCCTTCGATGCGGGCGGGAAGATCGCTTTCCGACGCAAGATCAAGCGGCTGCAGCTGATCGACGCGTTCAAGAAGCTGCCAGCTTGCATCGTGGGGATGGAGGCGTGCCTGAGCGCTCACTACGTCAGCCGCGCGCTGGAGCGCCTTGGCCACGAGCCCCGGATCATCCCGGCCATGTACGTCAAGCCGTTCCTTCGTGGCCAGAAGAACGACTACAACGACGCCGAGGCCATCGCAGAGGCGGCGCTGCGGCCTAACCTGCGCACCGTGCGCCGCAAGACGGCGGAGGAGCTGGAGCTACAAGCCTTCCACCGCATCCGCTCGCGGCTCGTGTCTCGTCGAACGGCGACCATCAACCAGATCAGGTCCCTGCTGATCGAGCACGGCATCGCGGTTCGCACCGGGGCGCGGGCCCTCAGGAACTCGCTTTTCGAGATCCTGAAGAACCGCGAGGATGAGATCTCCGCCCGCATGTCAGGGCTGATCATGGAGCTATACGAGGACTGGGTCTGGCTGGACAAACGCGTCGACGGGCTCACCGCCGAGATCGAGCAGATCGCTCAGCGGGAAGGCAGCTGCAGGCTGCTGATGAGCGTGCCGGGGGTGGGCCCCCTCATCTCCACCGCCATGGTCGCTGCGATCGGCGCCGGCGAAGCGTTCGAGCGAGGGCGCGATTTTGGTGCGTGGCTGGGACTCGTGCCCAAGCAGTTCAGCACCGGTGGCCGGCCGATCCTGGGGCGCATCTCAAAGCGTGGTGACAGATATCTGCGGACCCTATTCATCCAGGCTGCCAACGTGTTGCTGATGCGGCCGCATCGGTGGGAGCAGTTCAGCTTTGGACCGTGGCTCCACCAGCTGGCGCCGCGGCTGCACCGAAACAAGTTGGCCACCGCACTGGCCAACAAACTCGCTCGGATCAGCTGGAGCGTCTTGCGACACGCTCAGCCGTTCGGAGCTAACCTACAGGAGGTGACGTCGGTCTAAGCCACCCCGTCGAGTTCGCGATTGAAACCGCATGGAACGGATCGATAGACGCGCTCTGAATCTGGTGACTCTTTTGGTCGCTGGTCGACCTGTCCGCTAATGAGATGAAAAGCGCGTGCGTACTCCCATCAAGGCCACGGCCCGCGTGCCGATCAACAGGCCGGATACATATCAGCGACTTCCGACTTCCAGTGCGATGACAGTTGCGAAAGCAGCCGGTCCATACATATGAGTCAGCTCCCGCCGTCCTGGAGGCGCTGCAGCCGCTCGCGGCAGAGCGCCTCCACCACCGTCCGAAGCACCTCCACCCGCTCCATCAGCCAGTCGAGCTCTTCGCGCGCGATCCGGTACTCCGACGAGTACCGCGCCTT
>JASLDZ010000444.1 GCA_030151985.1 Caulobacteraceae bacterium
ACCAGCCGCAGCGCCCCGAACATGTTCTCGTTGACGATGTCGACGACGCCCTCGGCGGCCTCCTCGATCGACTTGCCGAGCGGCCCGGCGACGGTGGCCATAGCGGCCGCGGCGGCCTCGCGGTCGAGCCGCATGTCGCCCCCCAGCCGTGCGTCGGAGGGCAGGTAGCCCAGCACCACGTTGGCGTCGGTGACGGTGGGCGCCTTGCCGCCCTTGCCGTAGGCGGCGGGACCAGGGTCCGCGCCGGCCGACTGCGGCCCGACCCGCAGCGCCAGCGTCAGCTCGGGAACGTAGGCGATGGAGCCGCCCCCCGCGCCCACCGTCCGCACGTCGATGGAGGAGGCGCGCACCGTCACATCGGCCACCCGCGTCTCGCGCCGGCTCTCGGCCACCCCGTTCTGGATCAGCGCCACGTCGGTGGAGGTGCCGCCCATGTCGAAGGTGAGGAGGTTCGCGTGCCCCGCCTGCTTGCCCACCCAAAGCGCCCCGGTCACGCCCCCCGCCGGGCCGCTCATGAGCAGGTTCACCGGCGCGGCGGTGGCGGCCGGCACCGAGGCCAGCCCGCCGTCGGAGCGCAGCACGTTGAGCTTGGGCGCGCCCGCGTCCGAGCCCAGCCGGTCTTCCAGGTTCTTCAGGTAGCGCTGCACCACGGGGCGCACGTAGGAGTTCACCACCGTCGTCTCGGTGCGCTCGTACTCGTACATCTCCGGGATCACTTCGGAGGAGATGGAGACGGGCAGGTCCGGAAGCTCGGCCTCCACGATCTCGCGCACACGGCGTTCGTGGGCGCCGTTCACATAGGCGTTGGTCAGGCTGACGGTGATCGCTTCGACGCCGGAGAGCTTGAACAGCTGCAGGTCGCGGCGGAGCTGGGCCTCGTCCAGCGCCCGGTGCTCGGAGCCGTCGGCGTCCATCCGCTCGTCCGCTTCGATGGTCAGCTCCAGCGGCGCGAGCGGATCCTTCTTGTTGAAGATCACCCAGCCGCCGAGGCCGCCGGGCACGAAGCTGCGGGCGATCTGCAGCACCTGGCGGTAGCCCTTGGTCGTGATCAGCCCGACCTTGGCGCCCGAGCCGGTGAGCACCGTATTGGTGGCGACCGTCGTCCCGTGCATCACGTGGGTGATCGCCGAGGGCTGCACGCCCGCGGTCTCGCACACGCGCGTCACCCCGTTCAGGACGCCGACGGAGCTGTCCTTGGGCGTGGAGGGCACCTTCGCGGAGAAGGTGCGCCCGGTCTCCTCCTCGATCAGGAGCAGGTCGGTGAAGGTGCCGCCCACATCCACGCCCAGCCGGTATCCGCCTGCCATCGCGCCCTCATTGTATACGACCTTGTGGCGGGAAGGCTGCGTAAGCGGCCGGACGCCTTTGGTGCGGGGCAGGTTGGATACATAATGGCGGCGCGGTCAAGGCCGGCGGGGACTTGTCGAGCCTTATTCAACGTGCACGCACCGGGCGCGTGTGGGACGGCGTCAGGCGTCCGCCAGTCCGTAGGCGGCGTGCAGGGCGCGAACGGCCAGCTCTGTATACGCCGCCTCGATCAGGACGCTGATCTTGATCTCGCTGGTGGAGATCACCTGGATGTTGACCCCCTTGTCCGCGAGCGCGCCGAACATGGTCTTGGCGACCCCCGCGTGGCTGCGCATGCCGACGCCCACCACGGAAACCTTGGCGACGTCCTCGTCGACCTCGACCTCCTCGAAGCCGATCTCGCCCTGGGCGGCCTTGACGATGTCGACCGCGCGGGCGGCGTCGCGCTTGCCGACGGTGAAGGCCATGTTGGCGCTGTCGCTGGTCTTGGCCTTCGACTGCACGATCATGTCGACGTTCACGTTGGCGTCGGCCAGGCGCGAGAAGATCGCGCGCGACACGCCGGGATGGTCGGGCAGGCCGAACAGGGTGACCTTGGCCTCGTCGCGGCTGTAGGCGACGCCCGACACGATGCGCTTCTCCACGATCTCCTCCTCGTCGCACACGATGGTGCCGACACTGTTGCCGGCGCGGGCCAGGTCCTCCGGCTCGGTGAAGGACGACAGCACGCGCACGGGCACGCGCTGCGCCATGGCGAGCTCGACCGAGCGCGTCTGCAGCACCTTGGCGCCCAGCGAGGCCATCTCCAGCATCTCCTCGTAGGAGATCTTGGGGATGCGGCGGGCGCGGGACTCGATGCGGGGGTCGGTGGTGTAGACGCCGTCGACGTCGGTGTAGATGTCGCAGCGGGCGGCCTTCACGGCCGCGGCGACCGCGACCGCCGACGTGTCCGAGCCGCCGCGGCCGAGCGTGGTGATCCGCCCCTCCGGAGTCACGCCCTGGAAGCCGGCGATCACCGCGATCTCGCCTGAGTCCATGCGGTCGGCAAGGGATTGCGCGGGGATGTCGTCGATGCGGGCGCGGCCGTGCGCCTCGTCGCACAGGATCGGAACCTGCCAACCGAGCCAGGAGCGGCTCTTGAGCCCCATGTTCCGCAGCACCATGGCCAGGAGCCCGGCCGTGACCTGCTCGCCCGAGGCGACCACCACGTCGTATTCGTCGTCCGACGGGTCGAGCCCCTCGGCGGCGGCGCCGGCGGTGTCGGTCCAGGCGACGAGTTCGTTGGTGCGCCCGCTCATGGCCGACACCACCACCGCCACCGGGCGGCCGCCCTGCGCCTCCGCCGCCACCAGCCGACCGACGCGGCGGATGCGCTCGAGGTCCGCGACCGACGTGCCGCCGAACTTCATCACGAGGCGGGACGTCATCGAAGCCGGTCGGCCCTTGGCAAGCGGAGGCGCTCCGGCCATGTGCGGGAGCGCGAGGAGCCGCCGTGTAGCGGGGCCGCAGGGCTGAGGGAAGACGCTTGGGCGAGACCGATCACGCAACGGG
>JASLDZ010000462.1 GCA_030151985.1 Caulobacteraceae bacterium
TGGAACCCCGCCGCGTCATGCGCGACGAGCTTGAGCGAGGAGACCATCAGACGCTCTCCACCGTGATCTCGGACACGAACGCCACGGCGATCCCTGCCCAGTCGGCGGGCGTCCCGCAGTGCGCGGCGAAGTCCATGTCCACGATCAGGCGCATGGGACCGGCCAGGCCAGGATTGGGCGCGCGCCAGACCTCGTGGCCGTCGATCTCCGCCGACACGTAGGCGTCCGTCCACACCCCGCCGTAGGTGTGCTCCCCCGGAGCCACCGCATGGCCGCCAGGGGCGTTCGTGGAGCCCGGCTGACCCTTGGGATGCAGCGTCGAGAACGGCGCCCGCCCCAGCGCCGGGTAGGCCTCCATGAAGTCGATCTCGTCCTTGGTGGCGTAGTTGTAGAGCCAGACGCCCGGCCAGATCGGCGCCTGCATGAACAGTGCCCGCACGGTCACCCGGCAACCCGGCTGGATCGCCACCTTCGGAGAGATCATCGTGGACGCGATCGGGCGCGTCTGACCGTAGGTGGGTCGGTCGGCGGGCGGGAACCGCCAAGCGGGAAGCTGGAGCTGCCCCTTGTTCTGCACCTTCGGGCCAAGCGCCTTGGGGTAGTAACCCGCATCCACCTGCACGTTGAAGTTGGGCGAGAAGTAGCGCGAGCTGAACGCCTGCGGGATCGTGACCTCCGACCCGTCAGGCCAGTGGTCGCCGGGGTTCTTCTGCGTCCCGAAGCCGAAGCGGGTGTCCAAGTCGGGATAGGCGCTCGCGAACTCCTGCGACGTCGCCAGGGTGGAGAAGTCTTGGTGGTAGAGGACGGTCACGGTCAGAAGCCCAGCGCCGTGCTGAGCACGGTCGGCGTGATCTGATTGGCGATGCCGATATGGCCGTCCTTGGACGGGTGGGTGCCGTCCGTCGTGTACTTGTAGGCCGTCACCCCATCGACCGGCCAGAACCCATCCACCACGCCCGAGCCGTCGAGGTTGCCTGCGAAGGCCGCGACGTCGATTAGGCCGATGGCCTTGCCGCCCGCCGTGTAGACGCCGCCCTTAAGGTCGGGGTGGTAGTTGGTGTAGACGTAGCCGGTGGGCGCGAGCGGCGGGATGGTCGCCCCGGCCGTCTGGTAGGTCGAGTTTCGGCCCGTGGTCCAGTGGTCGGTCGCCGACGTCGAGAACGGCGTCTGCGTGGTGACCACGACGCGAGCGGCGCCCGGCATGGAGGCCGCCCAGCGGTCGAACAGCGTCTGCTGCACCTGCTTGAAGCCCGGCGAGGCCGAATAGGTCCCGTAGGTCGAAAGGTAGTTGTGCCCGAGCTGCACGATGGCGGCGGGCGTGAAGTCGGTGAAGGAGCGCGGAGGGGCTGTCGGTCTGGCCGTCGCGGACCTCGGTGACGATGCTGTCGCCGAACACCACGAGCGAGCTGGAGCCGGTCGCGTCGGTCCCGACGACGGCGGCGAACCCGCTGAGGATCGTGCCGTCCGTCGCCACGTTGGAAGCGCTTACGGCCGTCCAGTCGCTGGACCCCATGACGTCGGCCTGCGCCGCCGCCGCGTGCTGGTAGTCCGCGAGCGGGTTGGCGGTGACGCTGGCGTTCACGACGCCCGTGGGGTGCGCGAACTTCAGGTTGCCGCCCGTCACCGCGCCGCTCGTGGCGGTGGACGAGGCGAAGGTGATCGACGTGCCGGGGTTGGTGGCCGTGATGAGCCACGTCCCGTTGACCGAGGTGTTCCCGGTCGCGGCGGCGATGGTCCCGAAGTTGCCCACCCGAAGCAGGCTGACGTCGGCCGCCGTGGTGTTGACCACGATGTTCCCCGCGCCGTCCGGCACGATGGAGGTGATCGTGGGCGTGACCGGCGTGCGCTCCTCCAGCCCCAGGAAGTAGGCGGCTTGCGCGGCGACGCTCGGTCCCGCGTCGCACCACACCCGGTAGCCGTCCGGCACCGTGATCTGCGAAGCCGCCAGCGTGGAGCCGTTGACCGTGGAGGACGAGATCGCCCCGCCGTCCGCTTGGAACTGCGCGTAGGACTTCGCCACCATGGCGGGCGGCGTCTGCGTGTTATCCAGCTTGGCGATGGGCGCGATGGTGCGGCCGTAGGACGTGAACGTGTTGCCGTTCAGGGCGTCGTTCCACGTCATCGTGGCGGCCGTGCCCCCGACGTTGACGCCGGTCCCGGTCGCATTGGTCGGCCCTGTCACGAACTGGCCGCGCACCACCTGCGAAACCCCGACGCCCTGCTCCTGGCGGTTGGAGTTGATCCCTGTGGCGAACGTGTTCGAGCACGTCACGATGTTGGCGTAGCAGGCCCGAAGACCCGTCACCGCCTTGTTGGATCGGTCGTTGTAGCGGGTGTAGCTGTAGGGGTTCGCGTTGATCAGCGCCCCTGGATAGGTGTTGCTGTTCGACTGCTGCGGGATGCGCGAGCGGATGGCGGCGGAGACGAGGGTGGGCGTGGTCCCGCCGCCGCCGGAGCCTCCGAGCTGCTGGGGATAGTTCGAGACCAGGGCCGGAGCCGTCGAGATCGCCGCAGGCGCGCTAGAGGCCAGCAGAGCGCTCAGCGTGATCGTCGCGGGGTAGCTTAGGGGCATCGGACGTCCTCACGACGTGCGGCAGGGAAAGGGCGCAGCCGAAGCCCCGCCCCAGGCGTCAGGACTTGCGGGCGCGGCCCTTGCCTTCGACCTTGATGTCGCCTTGGCCGGCGTCCTCAAGCTGCTCGATGTCGGCCGCGAAAGCGCCCGTCAG
>JASLDZ010000150.1 GCA_030151985.1 Caulobacteraceae bacterium
GGCGGCTCCACCGCGCCGTCGTAGTCGCTGGTGGACTTGCCCTCGATCGTCTGGGTGATCCAGCCGGAGGTGGCGTGCTGCGCGGGCAGGGTGAGGTCGCAGCTCTCCATCCCGGCGTAGACGGTGTTCTTCGAGTTGTAGACGCGCCCGGTGATGATCGGCCGGTCCATGTCCCCGTCGATGTAGCTGACCAGCACCTCATGCCCCACGCGGGGCAGGAAGCTCTCGCCGAGCCCCGGCCCGGCCCAGCCCGACGAGACGCGGATCCAGCAGGAGCACTTCTCGTTCGTTCGGCCGCTGTGGTCCCAGGGGAACTGCACGCGCACCCGGCCGAAGGCGTCGGGATCGACCTCCTTGCCGCTCTCGCCGACCACGGTGGCCACCTGCGGCCCCCGCGCGACGGGCTTGGGCGTGAGGCGCTGGGGGCGGAAGGGCTTCTGGATGCTGATCACCTCGAGCTCGACCGTGAAGTCGGGCGTGGGCGAGTCCTGGCCGAGCGGCTTCTGACCCGAGAGCCGGTGGGTGGTCCCGATGACCAGCATCTTGGCCGTCGTGTCTCCCCACTCCACCTGGACGGCGCCGCCGGTGGCGACCGCGAAGGTGCTGCCCTCGCCCACGTGGACGAGGCCTTCGGCGTTCTCCGCCTCGAGCCGGATCTTGGCGAAGTCGGTCCCTTCGGTGGCGCCGTCGTCGGTGAGGTAGGAGAAGCCGCCCGGATACTCGAAGATCTTGGGCAGGATCTGGCCGGCCATCTGCTCGACTTCGCTATTGGCCTCGCGGTTGTCGCCGAACAGCTTCCAGTGCTGGTCGCGCATCGTGTAGGACGAGACCGTCGGGCGCAGGTAGGGGCCGAACGCCGTCAGGTGCGGCTGGTTCAGGGTGGCGTTCTCTTCCCCGACCACCAGGTCTCCGCCCGCGAAGTCCTTGTGCGCGCCGGAGGAGTCGCACAGGTGCATGACGTGCGCTGTCGCGGTGTGCTCGAAGAAGTAGTAGATCCCCTCCTCCTCCATGAGGCGGGACAGGAAGGCGAAGTCGCTCTCCTCGAACTGGACGCAGTATTCGCGCTCGATCGTCCCGCGCTCGGACAGGCCCGACATGTCATACTGGTTGGTGGCGACGCCCGCGGCGTCGAACACGTCGGTGATGATCTGGCGCGCGGTCTTCTTGGGGAAGATGCGGCAGTCGCTGCCGAGCGACAGCACCCAGAACCACGGGCGGGCGGTCAGACGGAAGCGGTACTCCCCGTCGAGCGCGTCGATCAGGGCGGCCTCGGTGAGGATCCCGTGGAAGGCGCGGTTCTGCAGCGCCGCGCCGTCCGGGCTGTCGGCGGTCACCTGGACGCTGACGCCGGTGCCGCGCTGCTCGCCGAAGCTGTAGAGCTTGGCGCAGACCACGTCGCAGGTCATGCGAAAGGGGTCGCCCAGGGATTCCGTGAAGCTGAAGCTTTCCAGGAAGGCCATGTCCGCGCCCAGCGCGGTGGTGATCTTCGCCACCTGCCCGGTCTGGGGAAGGGTGTTCGCATCCGCCATCGTCTGTCCGTCGCCCCCCGGGCCGCGGGGCCGCCCTCCGAAGGCGGCGACCCGGCGGACCCCCGTCCGCCCGGCGCGACCATGGCACGCGGTCGGACGCGTTGCACGGGAGAATGGCGTCGCACCCGCGCGAGCGCGCCGTCGCCCCCTGAGACATTAGAGCGCTGGCCAGACGCTTGTATCCGCTCGCACCTTCCTCTTTAACTCGCCGGTAAAGACTGGGGGACGGTCACATGAAGACGACGACGCGTGCTTTCGCTTCCGCCGCGGCCAAGGCCTTGGCGACGGGGGTGCTGGCGGCCGGGACGCTCCTGGCGGCGGGCGCCGCCTCCGCCCAGCAGGCGCAGTACTCCTCGAAGGACATCATCGACACCTTCGCCAAGAAGCCGGCGACGCAGCCGGCGCAGCCCGCGCCGGGCGAGTGCGAGAAGAAGGGCATGGTCACCGGCGAGGACGGCATCTGCGAGCCGACCAAGAACGCCCGCGGCTTCAGCCTGCCCACCCGCGCCAACATGAAGGCCGCCTCCGCCACGGCGCCGGCGGCCGGGCGCGTTTCGGCCCCGGCCTCGCGGCCGACCCGTGTGGCCTCGACCGCGCCGATGCGCGCCGCGCCCGTCGCGGCCGCGCCGACGGTGAAGAAGGACCTCCTGATCACCTTCAAGCTCGGCTCGTCGGAGCTGACGGACCAGGCGAAGGCCAACGCCAAGGTGTTCGCCCAGGCGGTGAACTCGCCCGCGCTGGCGGACGCCAAGTTCGACCTCTCCGGCTACACCGACTCGCTCGGCGACAAGGACAAGAACCTGGCCCTGTCGCAGGCGCGGGCGGCGTCGCTGAAGAGCTTCCTGGTCTCGCAGGGCGTCAGCGACGCGAGGCTCGAGGCGCACGGCTACGGCGCGACCGACTTCGCGGCCGCGCCGACCTCGCCCCGCAACCGGCGCGTGGAAGCCAAGCGGATCCAGTAGCGGACGGCGCCGCCCGGGCGGGGGCCGCGGGGGCGTCGGGGTTAAGCGTCGGTAGGCTTGCAGGCGGACGCGGGCGGCCATGGCGGCGCGCTCCGCCGCGTAACG
>JASLDZ010000156.1 GCA_030151985.1 Caulobacteraceae bacterium
CGCGTCGGCGCGCTCGCGTGCTGGGAGCACGTGATGAACCTCGCGCGGCAGGCGCTGATCGAGGACGGCGAGGAGATCCACGCCGCGCTCTGGCCCGCCCTCTCCAGCATGGCGGGGTTCGACCAGGTGGCCGACATCCAGATCGAGGCGATGATGCGCAACCACGCCCTGACCGGCCAATGCTTCGTGGTCGCCGCCTCAAGCCCGGTGACGGAGGAGATGCTGGCGTTCGTGGAGCGGGAGCTGGGGCCGCAACAGCTGCTCTGGGTCGGCGGCGGATGGAGCGCGGTGATCCATCCGTTCGCCGCCACCGTCGCCGGACCGGCGCAAGGCGTCGACGAGCGGCTGGTCAGCGCCACGATCGACCTGGACGACCTCAAGGACGTGAAGTTCTGGGTCGACACCGCCGGCCACTATGCCCGCCCCGACGTGCTCCGCCTGCAGGTGGAGCGGCGCCCGCTGCACACCCGCGTCGACATGGAGCCGTGAGGGCGGTGGGCGGCGCCATCGACATCGTCGTCAACCTGTTCGGGCCGGACGAGGTCGCCGCCGGACTGACCGGCTTCGACGCGGACTTCATGGACCAGGTGCGCATGCCGCCGGACATGCGGGGCGGCGTCGGCATGGACGACTACCTGCGGATCATGGACGCGGCGGGCGTCGAGCACTCGCTCCTGGTCGCGGTGCGCGCCGGCGATCCGCGCTGGCGCGGGTCGTTCGAGATCCCCTACGAGACGGTGGCCCGCTGGTGCGACGCCCGGCCCGACCGCTTCTCGGGCCTGGCGGGCGCGGACCCGACCCGCGGCATGGCGCAGCTCGCCGACCTGCACCGCGCCGCCGAGCTCGGCTTCGTGGGCGTGCACGCCTACCCGCACTGGTTCTCGCTGCCGCCCGACGCCGCCCAGTGGTACCCGATCTACGCCAAGTGCTGCGAGCTGGAGCTGCCGTTCATGCTCCAGGTCGGGCAGAACCTGATCTACCGCAAGGACGTGCGCCTGCCCTCGGTGGCGCGGCCGATCCTGCTCGACCGGGTGGCGCTGGACTTCCCCGAGCTGACCCTGATCGGCATCCACGTCGGCACGCCCTGGGCCGACGAGATGATCGCCATGGCCTGGAAGCACGCCAACGTCTTCATCGGCGTCGACGCCTACGCGCCCAAGCACCTGCCCGCCTCGCTGGTGCGCTACCTGGACAGCTACGGCCGCGGCAAGGTGCTGTTCGGCACCGATTGGCCGGTGATCGATCCACGCCGCGCCGTCGCGGAGATCGACGGCCTGGGCATGAAGCCCGAGAGCCATGCGGCGCTGATGCGCGGGGCGGCGCTGGCCGTCTTCCCCAAGCTGGCGGGTCGCCTTGCGGGAGCGGGGCAGGATGGCTGAGCCGCTCACCCTCGGCCGGGGCCTTCGCGCGGCGGCCGCCCGCCAGCCGGCCAAGACGGCGATCCGGTTCAAGGGCGCCGAGGTCTCCTATTCGGGGCTGGTCGAGCGCGCCGGCCGGGCGGCCTGGCTCCTGTCGCGGCGATACGGGATCGGCGAGGGCGACCGCATCGCGCTCGTGGCCTCCAACCGCCCGGAGTTCATCGAGGTGCTCGTCGGGACCTCGGACCTGGGCGCCGCGGCCGCGCTGCCCAATCCCCGCCTGGCCGCCGCCGAGCTGCTGGCGGTGCTCGAGGACTGCGAGCCGAAGCTCGTCATCACCGACGCGGCCAGCGCGGCCCTCGTCCGCGACTGGCCGGGCCCCAAGCTGGAGCTCGGTGCGGACTACGAGGCGGCGCTGGCGGCCTCCGACGGCGTCTTCGTCGACCGCGCCCGCGAGGAGGCGGCGTTCGCGATCCACTACACCTCCGGCACCACGGGGCTGCCCAAGGGGGTGCCGATCTCGCACCGCAGCCGCATCCTGTCCTTCTTCGGCATGGCCAGCGAGTACGGCTGCTACGGGCCGGACGACCACTTCCTGGCGCTCGCCCCGCTCTGCCACGGCGCGGGCCTGGCGTTCGCGCTGGCGCCGCTGCACCTCGGCGGGCAGGTGACGCTGCTGGACGCCTTCGATCCGGAGGAGGTCCTCACGCGGCTGAATCGGGACGCGGTGACCGGCGTCTTCGTGGTGCCGACGCACCTGCGGCGCATGCTGGACCTGGACGCGGAGACGCTCCACCGGCTGCGCGCCCACACGCTGAAGGCGCTGATCTGCAACGCCGCGCCGCTGCTCCAGTCCGAGAAGGAGCGGGTGGTCGCCCACTTCGGACCGGGCCTCTTGTTCGAGTGCTACGGCGCCACGGAGTCCGGCATCATCACCAACCTGCGGCCGGCGCTGCAGCTCGAGAAGCGCAACTGCGTCGGCACGCCCTTCGTGGCCACCGAGGTCGAGCTGCGCGACGAGGCCGGCCGCCCGGTCGGCGACGACGTGGTGGGCGAGCTCTTCAGCCGCTCGCCCTACCTGTTCGACGGCTACTGGCGGCGCGACCGGGAGAGCGCGGAGGCGATCCGCGACGGCTGGGTCAGCGTCGGCGACCTCGCCCGGCGCGACGCGGACGGCTGCTACTACATCGTCGATCGCAAGAAGGACGTGGTCATCACCGGCGGCCTGAACGTCTATCCCCGCGAGGTGGAAAACGTGATCGACCGCCTGCCCGGCGTGGCCGAGGTGGCGGTGGTGGGGCGGCCGGACGACACCTGGGGCGAGGCCCTGCACGCGGTGGTCGTACGCGCGCCCGGGAGCGACCTCGACGCCGAGGCGGTGGCCGCCGCCTGTCGGGCCTCGCTGGCCGGCTACAAGCAGCCGAAGTCGGTCACCTTCGTCGACGCCCTGCCGCGCAACACCGCCGGCAAGGTCCTGAAGCGCTCCATCGCGATCGTTCCCTGAGCCGCATCGACGGCGCCTCGACGCCGGCGCCGTCGGCTATGAAGGCGTCTCCGAAGGAGTCCGCCGCATGATCCCCGCCCTGATCGCCGCCTTCGCCCTGCAGGCCGCCGCGCCCGACGCGGCGGAGGTGCGGCTGCACGAGGACTGGGCGTGGCTCGGTCGCTACCGGGCGGACGACGCGGCGCGGATCGCCCGGGGCGAACGTCCGGACGTGGTGTTCATGGGCGACTCGATCACTCAGGGATGGATCGACAAGGCGCCGCAATTCTTCACCGCCGGTCGGGTCGACCGAGGGATCGGCGGGCAGACCTCGCCGCAGATGCTGGTGCGCTTCCGCCAGGACGTCGTCGCGCTGAAGCCGCGCGTCGTGCACATCATGGCCGGCACCAACGACATCGCCGGCAACACCGGTCCCATGTCGGCCGAGGAGACGCAGGCCAACCTCGCCAGCATGACGGAACTGGCGCAGGCGCACGGCATAAGGGTGATCCTCGCCGCCGTGCCTCCGGCCGCGGCCTTCCCCTGGCGGCCCGGGCTGGAGACGGTCGACCGGATCACAGCACTGAACGCCTGGATCTGCGCCTACGCCGCGCGGGTCGGCGCGACCTACGTCGACTACGCCGCCGTCCTGGGCGACGGACGAGGAGGTATGCGGCCGGGGTTGTCCTCCGACGGCGTCCACCCCACCGAGGCCGGCTACGCCGCCATGGCGCCGCTCGCCGAGGCGGCGATCCGACGCGCGACCGCGCCCGCGCCGTAGCGGGTTCGGACAGCCGACGCGGAGGAGACGGACGGGCCGCGACCGGAGCCGGCGCGGCCCTTCCGGCTACTTCGCCTTCAGGTGCGCGCTCAGCGGCTTGTTCATCTGGAACATGCTGATGGACTTGGAGCCCAGCACCTTGCCGAGCTTGTCGTCCGGGTTGATCTGGCGCTTGTCCTTGGCGTCCTGCAGCTTGTGGGTCTTGATGTAGGCCCAGACCTTGCTGACCACCTCGCTGCGCGGCATGTCGCCCTTGCCGACGACCTCCGCCAGCTCGGGCGAGGGCGTCACGGGTGCGGTGATGCCGCCTCGCGCGCCGCCCGCGGCCTTGCCCGTCGACTTGACCTTCTTCTCCGCCGCGGCGGTCTCGTCCTTGCCCCGCTTCTCAGCCGTTCGCGCCATCAAATCCTCCCGTTCGACACCAACCTCAGGATGCCCCCAACGCCCTCGCGGCCCGGCTGGCTCCAAAAGGCCGCGCCCCGCCGCATGCGAGTCGGGCCTCAGCTGTAGCCACAGCATGCGCGAAGGCCGCGCGGGCGCAACCCGGCGCGACGTGGCGGGCCCGACTCTCCCCAAGCGCGCCGCGGCTCGCTAGTCTCCTCCCCGCATGACCTCCCCGTCCCGCCCCTCCCCTACGTTCGACGAGGTGGTGCTGGGACGGCGCAGCATCCGCGGCTTCAGGCGCGATCCCGTGCCGAAGGCCGTCGTCCGCGAGGTGCTGGAGCTCGCGATGCGCGCGCCCTCGTCGCTGAACACCCAGCCCTGGAACTTCCACGTCGTGACGGGCGCGCCCCTGGAGCGCATCCGCCAGGGCAACACCGAGCGCAACCTGAACGGCACGCCCTCCTCGCGGGAGTTTCGCATGCACGGCGAGTACGTCGGCGCCCACCGCGAGCGGCAGATCGGCATCGCCAAGCAGCTGTTCGCCGCCATGGGCATCGCCCGCGACGACAAGCCCGCCCGGCACGACTGGGTGATGCGCGGCTTCCGCCAGTTCGACGCGCCCGTCTCCATCGTGGTCACCTACGACCGCTCCATCCACGGCGGAGACATCGGCCCGTTCGACTGCGGCGCGGTCACCAACGCGCTGGTGAACGCGGCGTGGTCGCGGGGACTGGGGTGCGTCATCAACAGCCAGGGGATCATGCAGTCTCCCGTGGTGCGCGAGCACGCGGGCATCCCCGGCGACCAGGTCATCATGATCTGCGTCGCCATGGGCTATCCGGACGAGAGCTTCCCCGCCAACGCGGTCGTCTCGACGCGCAAGCCGGTGGACGAGGCGGCGGTCTTCGTCGGCTTCGAGGAGGCCGCCTCGCCGGAGTGACGCCCGGGCCCATCCGCGAGCGAAAGAGTCCGCCGAGCTTTGGAAGCGGCCGC
>JASLDZ010000167.1 GCA_030151985.1 Caulobacteraceae bacterium
GATCGGCGACGCCACCCGGCTCATCAAATACGGCGACGCCGACGTGATGGTCGCGGGCGGGGCGGAGGCGGTGGTCGGCAAGATCGGCGTCGCCGGTTTCATCGCCTGCCGCGCGCTCACCACCGGCTTCAACGACCGCCCGCAAGCCGCCAGCCGCCCCTACGACAAGGACCGCGACGGCTTCGTGCTGGGCGAGGGCGCGGGCGTCGTCGTGCTGGAGGAGTACGAGCACGCCAAGGCCCGCGGCGCGAAGATCTACGCCGAGGTGAAGGGCTACGGCCTCTCCGGCGACGCCTACCACATCACCGCTCCGGCCTCGGACGGCGACGGCGGCTTCCGCGCCATGCGCGCCTGCCTGAAGGACGCCGGGATCACGCCGGACCAGATCGACTACATCAACGCCCACGGCACCTCGACGCCGCTCGGCGACGAGATCGAGCTCGGCGCCGTCGAGCGGATGCTGGGCGACGCGGCGGCCGGGGCGACCATGTCGTCCACCAAGTCGGCGATCGGCCACCTCCTGGGCGCGGCCGGGGCGGTCGAGGCGGCGTTCACGTGCCTGGCGATCCGCGATCAGGTCGCGCCGCCCACGATCAACCTCGACAACCCCTCGGTCGAGACGAAGATCGACCTCGTGCCGCACACCAAGAAGCCGATGAAGATCGACGTGGCGCTGTCCAACAGCTTCGGCTTCGGCGGCACCAACGCCTCGCTCGTGTTCCAGCGCCTGCCGTGAGCGACGCGCCCCGGCCGGCGGAGGGGGGCGCGGCAGGGCGCAAGGTCGCCGCCGGCTTCGTCGGCGCGGCCCTGACGCTGGTCGGGCTGGCGGTGCTGGCGCTGCTGGTCGGCCTCTTCGCCTACCTCGCCCCCGGGCCCAAGGCGGCGAGCGGCCCCGCGACCACGGTCATCCTGCGCAAGGGCGCGGGGGTGAGCGAGATCGGCGCGGCGCTGAAGACCGCCCACGTGGTCTCCTCCGCCCAGGCCTTCGCCGCCGCCGCCGAGCTGACCGGGGCGGCGCGCCGCCTCAAGCCCGGCGAGTACCTGATCCCCAGCCGCGCTTCGCTGAAGACGGTGCTGCGCAAGATCCGCACCGGCGACATCGTCCACCACCGCGTCTCCATTCCCGAGGGCCTGTCCTCGCTGCAGGTCGTGAACGTGCTCCGCGCCGCCGACGTGCTGACCGGCGACGTCCCGACCCCGCCCGAGGGTGCGGTGCTGCCCGACACCTATGAGGTGGTGCGCGGCGACTCCCGCGCGGCGGTGCTGCAGCGGATGATGGACGACCGCGACAAGCTCCTGGCCGAGCTGTGGGCCGGCCGCCGCCAGGGCCTGCCCTACGCCAGCCCGCAGGAGGCGGTGACGCTGGCCTCGATCGTGGAGAAGGAGACCTCCAAGGCGTCGGAGCGCCCGCGCGTCGCCGCCGTCTACCTGAACCGCTTGCGCATCGGCATGAAGCTCGATGCGGACCCGAGCGTCATCTACGGCATCACGCGCGGCCTGCCGCTGGGGCGGGGGCTGACGACGGCCGAACTCCAGTCCGACGACCCCTACAACAGCTACACCCACACAGGCCTGCCGCCGACGCCCATCGCAAACCCCGGCCGCGCCAGCCTGGCGGCCGTGATGGACCCGCCCTCCACCGAGGAACTCTACTTCGTGGCCGACGGCACGGGGGGCCACGTCTTCGCCAAGACGCTCGCCGAACAGGACGCCAACGTCGCCCGCTACGTGAAGCTGATGCGCGAGCGGGCGGACGCGGCGAAGGAGGCTGCGAAGGACGGGGCGACGTCGGTGAAGCCGCGGGAGCATCGCTGAGCGATGTATCACTACCCGATCCGCTCATCCCGGCGAAGGCCGGGACCCAGTTGCGGGAGCGAAGAAGCCGGAACTCGCCATCCGCAACGCCGAGCTCGGGACGAAGGGCGGACCTGGGTCCCGGCCTTCGCCGGGATGAGCGGGGGAGGGGATGGCCCATGCCCCTGAGCGGCATGACCGGCTTCGCCCGCGTCGAGGGCGCGGAGGACGGATGGAGCTGGGGGGTGGAGGCGCGCTCCGTCAACGGCAGGAGCCTGGAGGTGCGCTTCCGCGGGCCCTCCGGCTTCGAAGGGCTGGAGAAGACGGCGCGGGAGACCGCGCAGCGGCTGTTCGCGAGGGGCCAGGTGGGCGTGACGCTCACCGCCAAGCGCGCCGAGGCGAGAGCGCGGGTGCGGGTGGACGAGGGGGCGGTCGCCGCCCTGCTCCACGCCGCCGAGCCGTTCCTCGCCGCCGGCGTGGTCCGCAAGCCCACCTGGGATGGCCTGCTGGCGGTGCGCGGCGTGGTGGAGACGGCGGAGGCCGAGGAGCCGGCGGGGGGCCGGGAGGCGGTCGAGAACGCCATGGCCTTCACGGTGGGCCAGGCGCTGGGCGCGCTCCGCGACGCGCGGCGAGGCGAGGGCGCGGCGCTCGCCCCGGTGCTGGGCGGCCTCGTCGACCGGATCGAGACGCTGGCGACGGCGGCGGAGGGCCACGCCGCCGAGCAGGGCCCGGCCATGCGCGAGCGCCTGCGCCAACGCCTCGCCGAGCTGCTGCAGGGCGTCGCCTTCAGCGAGGAGCGGATGCTGGCCGAGGCCGCCGCGCTCGCCGCCAAGGCGGACGTGCGCGAGGAGCTGGATCGGCTCGCCGCGCATGTGGGCGCCGCGCGCGCGCTCCTGGCCGCCGAGGACGGGGCCGTCGGCCGCAAGCTCGATTTCCTGACGCAGGAGTTCATGCGCGAAGCCAACACCCTGTGCTCCAAGTCCGCCTCCATCCCGCTGACGCAGGTCGGGCTGGAGCTGAAGGCGGCGGTCGATCAGCTTCGCGAGCAGGTGCAGAATGTCGAGTGAGGCCGCGCGCGCCGCGGACGCCGGGGCCGAGGCGCGGCGTCGGCGCGGGTTCATGCTCCTGGTGTCCAGCCCCTCCGGAGCGGGCAAGACCTCGCTGTCGCGCCGCCTGGTGGCCGACTTCCCGGAGCTCGACCTCTCCATCTCCGCCACCACGCGCGGCGTGCGGCCGGGCGAGAAGGACGGGCGCGAGTACCACTTCGTCGACCGCGCCGGGTTCGAGGCGATGGTCGCGCAGGACGCCTTCCTCGAATGGGCGCACGTGCACGACAACCTCTACGGCAGCCCGCGCGCCCCGATCATGGCGGCGCTGGAGCAGGGGCGCGACGTCCTGTTCGACATCGACTGGCAGGGCGCGAGCTCGGTGGCCGACAAGGCGCCTGCCGACAGCGTGCGCGTCTTCATCCTGCCGCCGACCATGGCCGACCTGCGCCGACGCCTCGTCGCCCGCGCGCAGGACTCCGACGCGGTGATCGAGCGCCGGCTGGAGCGGGCGGCGGGCGAGATCGCCAAGTGGGGGCTCTACGACTACGTCATCGTCAACGACGACTTCGACCGCGCCTACGCCGACCTCGCCCACATCTACCGGGCCGAACGGCTGAAGCGGGCGCGCCAGCCGTGGCTGGAGGGGTTTGTGTCGGGGCTGGCGGGGGAGGGCTGAGGCCCTACTCGGCCTTCGGGTCGCGCCACATCGCCCAGCTCAAGGGGCCGTCCGGCGGCGGCGTGTATTCGGCGACGACCTCGAAGCCGTAGCGCCGGTAGAGGCCGAGGTTGCGCGGCGTGGCGGTGTGCAGGAAGGCCGCGCGCCCGGCGGCGTCCAGCCGGGCGCAGTGCGCCGCCAGCAGGCGCGAGCCCAGTCCCAGCCCCTGCAGCTCGGGCCGCACGCCCAGGAACCACAGGTAGTCGTGCGGGCGCTCCAGGTCGTGCTCGTCGTCCATGGCCTTGCGCAGGCGCATCAGCCGGCCGAAGCGGGCGAGCCCCGAAGCGTGCAGCAGCATCGGCAGCGCCCGCACGTCGCGCGTCCAGGGCCAGGCCTCCAGCTTCTCCGACGGCAGCCACACGGCCGCGGCGCCGCCGCCCGCGGGCCGGCTGATCTCGCCGTCGGGCAGGCAGGCGTGCAGGAGCACGTGGTCGAAGAAGCGGCGCAGCGCCGGGCCGCGCTCGGCGTCCGTGCGCATGAACCAGTCGAACATGGGGTCGTCGGCGAAGGCGAGCGTCAGGTCCTCGGCCGCCTGCGGCAGGTCCGCCGCGCCGGCGCGCACGGGCGCCTCGGCGGCGCGGCGCAGGGCGGGCAGGTCAAGCGGCGTCGCGGCAGGGTCCATCGAGGGCAGGCTGACCAGCCCGCGCCCTTCGCGCAAGGCCTAGGCGGGCGCGGCGCGCGCCAGCCCCAGGAAGCCCGCGATGTCGACGGTTTCGGCGCGGGCGTTCGGATCGACGCCGGCGGCCGCGCACAGCGCCTCTCCGCCGAGCGCCCGGAGGCTTGAGCGCAGCATCTTGCGCCGCTGCCCGAAGGCCGCCGCCGTGACCCGCTCCAGGTCGGCGGTGAGCGTCGCGTCGGGCCGGTCCGCGCGATGGACCACGCGCACCACCGCCGAATCGACCTTGGGCGGAGGCGTGAAGGCGCGCGCCGGCAGGGTCATCGCCACCTCCGCCTCGGCCAGCGCCTGCGACAGGACGGACAGGCGGCCGTAGTCCGCGGACCCCGGCGGCGCGGCGATCCGCAGCGCCACCTCCTTCTGGAACATCAGCGTCATGGAGGCGGGGGTGAAGGTGCCCGTCAGCCACTTCACGAACAGGGGCGTGCCGACGTTGTAGGGCAGGTTGGAGATCACGTGCGCGGCGGGCGCAAGGCCGTGCGTGGCCAGCAGCGTCGCCTCGTCCGCCTTAAGCGCGTCGGCCTGGACCACGTGCAGCCGGCCGGGCGCGGCCTGGGCGAGCTCCTCCAGCAGCGGGATGAAGCGTGGGTCCTTCTCGATGGCGAGCACGCGGGCGCCGGCGTCGAGCAGCGCGCGGGTCAGGCCGCCGGGGCCGGGGCCGACCTCGACCACCGCGTCGTCCGGAGCCAGGCGCGCGAGCCGGGCGATCTTGGCGGTGACGTTCAGGTCCAGCAGGAAGTGCTGGCCGAAGCGCTTGTCGGCGGTCAGGCCGTGCGCGGCCAGCGCCTCGCGCAGCGGCGGCAGGTCGGCCGAAAGCGCGGGAGGGCTCACGCGCGCCGGTTCTCCGCGCGGCGCGCCGCCATCTGGGCGGCCAGGCGGACGGCGGCGATCAGGCTGTCGGGGCGGGCGAGCCCCCGTCCTGCGATGTCGTAGCCCACGCCGTGGTCCGGCGAGGTGCGCACGATCGGCAGGCCCAGCGTGGCGTTCACCCCGCCCCAGAAGTCGATCGTCTTCACCGGGATCAGCGCCTGGTCGTGGTAGAGGCACAGCGCCGCGTCGTAGCGGGCGCGGGCTTCGGCGTGGAACAGGGTGTCGGCGGGCAGCGGGTCGGTGCAGCCGATCCCCTCGGCGCGCAGGCGCTCGGCGGCCGGCCGCACGATGTCGATCTCCTCGCGGCCCAGCGCGCCGGACTCGCCGGCGTGGGGGTTCAGCGCCGCCAGCGCGAGACGCGGCTCCTCGACGCCGAAGTCGTTCTGCAGCGCATAGGCGGTGGCGCGGCCCACCTCCACGATGCGCTCGGCGGTCAGCTCGGCCAGGGCGCGCGCCAGCGGCAGGTGGATGGTGACCAGCACGGCGCGCAGGTCGGCGGCCGTCAGCATCATGACGGGCCCCCGCGGACCGGCGTAGGGCGCGCCGGCGGTGAGGTCGGCGAGGAACTCGGTGTGGCCGGGAAAGCCGAAGCCCGCCTCGTACAGAGGCGCCTTCGCGATGGGCGCGGTGACGAGCCCGCTGACCGCCCCCGACAGCGCCAGCCCCACCGCCGTCTCGATCCAGCGGATCACCGCGGAGGCGTAGGCCGGCGAGGGCTTTCCCGCGACGACCGGCTGGGTGAGGGGCAGGTCGATGACGGGCAGGGCGTCGGCGAAGACGCGGGCGGCCTCGTCGGGACCTCCGACCCGCTGCACGCGGGCCGCGCCGCGCGTGCCGGCGGCGGCGAGCGCGTCGTGGTCGCCCACGACGACGAAGCCGGGCGCCTCGCCGCGCAACGCCCGCCACGCCTTGACCACGACCTCGGGGCCGACGCCCGCGGGATCGCCCAGGCTGAGCGCCAGGGGTCGGAGCGCCGGGGGGCGCAGGGGAGTGGACGGCGCGGCGGCGTCCGGCGTCACCGGCTCTCGATCGAGGCGGAATTGCGCAGGTCGCGCAGGTAGCGGCGCGCGATCATGGTGATCTGCTCGCCGTAGAGGCGGTTCTCCACGTCCTGCCGCGAGGGCTCCTGCGCGCCGCCCGTGCGCCGGCCGCAGAGCGCCACCAGGTTCAGGCCGGCGGAGGTGCGGACGGGGCCGCCGTACTGGCCGGGCTTCAGGTCGGCGATGGCGGCCTTGAAGGCGGGCGCCAGCTCCTCGAGGCTGGTCTCGCCCAGGTCGCCGGTAGCGGCGACGCCGGGGATCTTCGCCGCTTCCGCCGGCAGCTTCGAGCACTCGGGCGCGGCGGCCTTCAGCTGGTCGAGCTTGGCGGTGGCTTCGGCGACCTGCGCGGGCGTGGCGTCGGGGGCGAGGCGCACGGCGGCCTGCTGGACCTTCACCATCGTGCCCGTGCCGCCCGCGCGCTTGTCGCGCAGCGCCACGATGTAGACGCCGTCGCTGGTGGGGATGGGATCGGACACCGCGCCGGTCTTCAGCGTCGGCAGCACGGGCTGGAGCGCGGGCGGGATCTGCCCCTCCACGAGCCAGCCTTCGTCTCCCCCGTTGGCGGCGCTGGGCAGGGCGGAGAACTGGCGCGCGACCGCCGCGAAGGGCGCGCCTTGGCGGAGCTGGGCCACGAGCTGGGTGGCGCCCTGCAGCGCCTGGTCGGCCCCCCCGGCGCGCTGGGCGTCGATGAACACCTCGCTGACCAGGTACTGCGGCTTGGCGGCGTCGGCGTTGAAGCGGGCGAGGTAGGCGTTCACCTGCTCGTCCCCCACGTGCACGTTGTCGCGGAAGCGGCTGCCGATGTAGCGCTGCCAGGCGATCTGGGCGGTGGTCTGTGCGCGCAGCGTGGCGGGCGCGATGCCGACCTGCGCCAGGCTCTTCTGCAGCTGCGCGCCGGTCAGCTTGTACTGGCGGGCGAGGTTGTCGATCTCCTCGTCGACCTCCTTGTCGGTCGGGACGAGCTTGATGCCCTTCTGGCGCGCCTCGACCGAGCGGATCTCGGCCATCTGCAGCCGCTCGTCGATCAACCCGCGCAGGGCCTCGCGCTCGATCTCGGGCAGGTTCTGCTCGGTGGGCTGCACGCCGGTGGAGGCGATCAGCAGCTGGATGCGCTGGCGCAGGTCGTAGGTCGAGATGATCTCGCCGTTCACCGTGGCGGCGACCGACTCGCCCATGGGGCGCACCTTGGGCGTCTCGGTGGTGGGCGGGGAGGAGGCGGCGTCCACCGGCGAGGTGGCGCCGTCGGCGGCCGGGGCGGGGGCCGTCGCGGGCGGTTGGGATTGAGGAGCCGGGGCGGGGCGGCCCGACGCCCGGGGCGGGGCGGCCCACGCGGCGGCCGCGGCGCCGACCATGAGGGTCGCCGCACCGCACGCCAGAACTCGCCGCAAGCCCATGTCCACGTTCCTGTCCGAAAGTCGCCGCGCCCTCACCGGCTGCGTCCGCGCGTGCCCGATGTCGTATCGCCCAATATGGCGAGCGTTAGGCGCAGCGTGATCGAGTCCGACGTGCCGAGCACGCTCGCGTAGGTTTCGTCATGCGTGTAGATGGCGTCCACCCTCACGCACTCGTCATGATATGTCAGGATCAGCTGCGACTGCGGAAAGACGTTCTGTCGCAGGTCGCGGCTGATGACGCCGCTGAGGCTCCAGTTCTTCGTGATCGCCACGCCGCCGACGAACTGCGCGTCCTCCACCCGTCCCACGGTGGTGACGCCGTTGCTGCCGATCACCAGCCCGCTCTCGTTGTACGAGTAGCGCAGGGCGGCGTTGAAGCGGCTGAAGCCGACGTTCACGCCCGCCTCGTTGCGGTGGACAGCCAGCGTCTCGGCGTCCAGGCGCTGGCGCACGAAGAAGGACATGCCCGCGATCGGGCTGACGGTCGCGCCGTACACCCAGTCCGAGGCCGTGCCCTGCACGCCGCTGGTGGGCAGGAAGGCGTTGTCGGCCTGGGTGCGGAACACCCGGCCCGCCGTCAGGGTGGCGCTGTGGCCGGCGCCCCACAGAATGTCGGCGCGGCCGCCCACGTTGGCGCGGAAGCCGCTTTCCTCCAGGTCGTAGCCGGGCAGGCGGTTCTGCGAGAACAGGTTGGTCTCGTCGAACTCGAAGGCGACGCTGTCCTCGTCCGGGATGTTCGGGTCGAGCTTCAGGCGCGGCGAATAGGCCAGCTGCACCACCGGCTCCAGGATCACGCTGCCGGTCGCGCCGATCGGACGGTAGAAGGGCCAGCTGGCCGTCACGCCCGCCGTGGCGTCGCCGCGCGTGACGACCCCGTCCGCCGCCGCGACGGTGTTCACGCCCGCGACGCGCGTGGTGATCGTCGCGTCGTCCAGCCCGTACACGTCGCCGCGCGCCTGAAGGTAAGGCTGCAGGCGCAGCCCGCCGTCCAGGGTGAAGTCGCGCCGCCACTCGGCCTCGCCGCTCGCCCGCCGGCTGCTGGTGAAGTTGAGGACGCCGCCGCGGTCCGACAGGCTGGTCAGGAGGGGATCGACGTTGCCCGGCCGCTCCGGCCCGCGCGGGATCAGCGCGTTGTCGGGGTCGAGCACCGAGTCCACCGCGTCGCTGCGGCTCAGCACCACCCCGCTGGCGCGCAGGCGCAGCCGGCCGCCGAAGACCGGCGCCTGCGGGTCCCAGCGGGCGTCGATCATCGGGCCCACGAACGGGAAGGACTTGCTGCTCTCGTAGAGGCCGCGCCCCAGCGCGTCGGTCCCGTAGGCCCGGAGCGACTGGAAGCTCATCGCCGAGATCGACAGGAACGACGACATGTCGATCCTCTGGGTGAACACCTGGCTGATCAGGCGGTCGGTGTCGGCGGGGAAGGGGCCCCGGTCCTGGAACACCTCGGGGATGGAGTAGCGGCGGAAGAAGGTGGGGTCGGTGGTGCGCTCCAGCCCGAAGCCCCAGTCCCACGCCTTGGAGAGGTCGAAGCGGCCGTTGGCCAGGATGTAGCTGCGGTTGGTGTCGTCGCCGTAGGTCCCGTGGCTGTCGAACAGGGCCTCGTGCGTGTAGCCCGCCCGGATGTCGAGCGAGCCGGAGTAGAAGCGCTCCCGGTACTGCACGTTCAGCAGCGGGTTGACCTTGGTGTTGATCTGCGGCGCGACCGTCAGGTCGGCGTAGTCGCTCAGCGCGAAGTAGTAGGGCTGCTCGTACGAGAATCCGCGCCGCTTGGAGACGGCGATCTTGGGCGCCAGGAGGCCCGAGCGGCGGTCCGACTCCGGATCCGGATGCCAGAACAGCGGCGCGTAGAACACCGGCACGCCCAGCACGCGGATCACCGCGTGGCGGTAATAGACCACGCCGTGGACCTTGTCCTCGATGATGGTCGAGGCCTGGATCGAGAAGGTCGGCGTCTTGGGCGTGACGCCGTCGGCCTTGCAGATGGCGCAGGGCGTCAGGATCGCGCTTCTGAACTCGTTGACGGTCTCGCTGCGCTTGATGGCGGTTCCGGCGGCGACGGTGGTGAGCGGGCTCTTGGTCGTGCCCCCGCCCAGCCGCGCGGCGAAGCCCGTGGCGACGCCGGCGCGCAGCTGGTCGTCCAGCTCGGTGTCCTGGCTGTACTCGACCGAGCCGTCGGCGTTGACGATGGTCACGTTCCCCGTGGCGCGCACGAGCCCGGAGACGGTGTCGTAGACCACCTTGTCCGCGCGGAGGGTGCGGCCGTTGACCCGCGCCTCCACGTGCCCCTGGCCGCTGACCAGCTTGCGGCCGCGGTCGTCCACCAGGACGTCCGCCTCGAGGTAGATCTCGTTCGACGCCAGCCCGTCCGCGCCCGGCGCGACAGGGGCGATGCGCGGGGCGGGGGGCGGGGCGCCGAAGGTGGGCAGGAGCCCCGGCGGCGTCAGGAGGCCGGGCGGCGTGTGCTGCGGGTCCAGCGCGCCCGACTGCGAGGTGACCTGCGGATTGCCCGCCGCGTCGATCTGGGCCGCGGCGGGCGCCGCCGTCGCCAGGGCGACGAGCGCCGGTCCCGCCAGCCAGGCGCGTCCAGGGCGAGACCCGCGCGCACGAGAGGGCGGAGGCGTCCGGATCGACCGGAGCGGCGGGGTCACGGGCGCGGCATCCTCTCAGCGCGCGCCGCCGCGACGGCGCGGCGACGGGGAACGGTCACGCCGGTCTTCCGCCGGCTGCCCCGGTTTCCTCCGACACCCGCAGGGGGAAATCAACCGTCCTCGGTGTAGAGCAGCAACGTCACGCCCGCGAGTAGCGCCAAGGACGCAGGGGCCCAGGCGGCGAGCGCGATCGGGGCCACCTGCGCGCGGCCCAGCGCCTGGCACAGCTGTCCGACGAAGAAGAACAGGAACCCCAGTCCGACGCCGGCCCCCGCGAGCGCCGCCAGCCCTCCCAGCCGCTGCAGCCGCAACGAGAAGGCGGCCGCCAGGATCGCCATGGCCGCGTACATCAGCGGCGTCGCGAGGAGCTGTTGCCACTGGAGCCGGTAGCTCACCGCGGAGAAGCCCGCCGCCTCCGTCCGGGCGATCATGCCCGGCAGGCTCCAGAACGGGATGGAGCCGGGGGAGGAGAACCGCTCCAGCGCCGACCGCTCGTCCAGGGTGGAGGGCAGCGAGAGCGCGCCGATCAGCGTCGCGGGCTGGCCGGGGGAGCCTTCCCGTACGTGGCTCAGCACCCAGTTGCCCCGCTGCAGGCGGGCCTCCTGCGCGTCGTAGCGGCGGCTGAAGACCAGCGCGCCGCCCGGCTCGACGGAGAAGACGAACAGCGACACGTCCCTCAGCCGCACGCCGTCGCGGCCCTCGCGGGCGGCGGCGCGCACGATCACCTGCTGGGTCCTGGAGCCCTGGCGCAGCCACACCGTCTTGGGTCCCACATCCAGGTAGCCGCTCATCAGCTGCGCCTTGTCGCTCTCGTAGCGGTCGTTCATCGCGGCCGTGACGGGGTTCAGCGCCGAGATGCTGAAGACGCCCACCAGCGCGGCGGCGACGGCGGCGGGCAGGGTGAAGCGCCAGGCCGAGACGCCCGCCGCCCGCATGGCGGTCAGCTCGCTGCGCCGGTTCATGTTGGCGAAGGCGCCCAGCACGCCGAACAGGAAGGCGAACGGGAACAGGATCAGGATCACGCTCGGCGACTGCAGCAGCGTCAGCCCTATCAGCTGGACCACAGAGCTGTCCTTGGCGCGCACGCCGACGTCGCGCGAGATCGACACGAAGTCGACCAGGAGGATGATCGCGCTGATCACCGCCAGCGCCATCGCCACGCCCCACAGCGTGCGGACCAGCACGTAGCGCTGGATGCGCCCGAGTCCGGGAACGCCGCTCATGCCGGCAGCCGCTGCAGGGGGGGCGCGCCGAGCGCCGCCCCTGGGCCCAGCGCCCGCACGCCCGCGCCTCCGAAGAGCCTCCGCCCGATCCACACCGCGGGAACGAGCGGGATCAGCCACTGCAGGAGGTTGAGCGCCGGGGTGGAGTCGCAGGCCGCCTGCGCGGCGAACCCCAGGATCCGGATCCCGCCCGCCGCCGCCGCCGCCAGCGCGATCCGGCGGCCGTAGCCCAGCCGGCTGAAGGCGCCCCCCAGGACCGCGTTCAGGGCCAGGATCACGAAGGTGATTGTGTAGAGCGGCGAGGTCAGCCGCGCGTTCCCCTCGGCCAGCAGCTTCTTCTTGTTGTTCCGCTCCCAGTCATAGCGCTTGTCCGGGAAGAACAGCTCATGCGGATAGCGGTCAGAGACCTTGTAGTGCACCTCCTCCGTCGTGTTCACATACGGCGCGAGGTCGAACACGTTGTCGGCGAAGGCGAGGAAGTTCAGCACGTCGTGGTTGTTGAACTCCTGACGGGAGCCGTCGCTCAGCACCATCACGGGCTGCCCGCCGCGCTTGACGATCACCCCCCGCTTGGCCGCGAAGGTGGCGGAGCGGCCCTGGCCCCGGTCCTGGTAGATGAAGACGTTGCGCAGGTTCCCCGCGCCGTCCGAATCCTGCGCGTAGATGGTCAGCCCCTGCGACGGCTCGTTGAACTCGCCCTCGTGCACCAGGGTGGCGACGAGGTCGGTGCGCACCTTGAACAGCTCCTCGCGCATCCGCCGCGTCGCCCAGGGCTGCACCCACAGGTTGACCACGAGCGTCAGGAGCGCGGCCGCCACCGCCAGCCGCATGGCCGGCGCGCTCACCCGCCAGCGGCTCATCCCGCCCGCAAAGCAGACCACGATCTCCTGCTCGGTGTGCAGCCGGTTGAACGAGACGAGGCAGGCGACGAACAGCGCGATCGGCAGGGTGATGACCGCGGTGGAGGGCAGGCTGAGCGCCACCACCTTCAGGAACACGATCGCGCTCTGCCGCTGATCCACGATCAGGTTGAGCGTGGTCAGCATCTGGCTCAGCACCGCCAGCGTGGTCAGCGACACGACCGCCGCGAGCGTCGGCCAGCCGAGCTGGCGCAGCAGGTAGGTCTCGATCCGTCGCATCGGTCGGCCGCTTCTACACGCGTTGCGCGCCGCCACAACCGCGCTAAGACCGGAGGGCCTTCCGCCCGACCCGAGACCCGCCGCGCATGGACATCGCCTTCGTCGCCCAGCCCTCCGCGACCGCCGTGGCCGTCCTGGCCTTCGAGGACGAGGCCCCCGCCGGGCCGCTCGCCGCCTACGACGCGCGGACGCGGGGCGCGGTGGGGCGAGCCCTCGCCTCGGGCCGGTTCAGGGGCGCGAAGGGCTCCAGCCTCGACCTGCTCGCGCCGGCGGGGGATGGCCCCGTGCGCCTGCTCGTCGTCGGCGCGGGGGTGCGCGAGGCGTTCGGCGCGGCGGACGCGGAGCTCGCGGCCGCCTCCGCCTTCGCCGCCGTGAGGGCGAGCGGGCAGGAGAGCCTGGCGCTCGACTTCGACCCCACGCCCGAGCAGGCGGCCCACGCCGCCTTGGGCGTCGCGCTGGCCGCCTACCGCTTCGACCGGTACCGGACCAAGGAGAAGGCCGACGCCAAGACCTCGATCGCCCGCGTCGAGGTGGTCGTCTCCGACCCCGCCGCCGCCGAGGCCGCCTGGGCGCCGCTGAAGGCGCTGGCCGAGGGGATCGCCTTCACCCGCGACCTCGTCTCCGAACCGCCGAACGTGCTCCACCCCGAGGAATTCGCCGCCCGCGTCAAGGCGCTGGAGCCGCTGGGGCTGGAGGTCGAGATCCTCGACGAGGCCGCCATGCAGGCGCTCGGCATGAACACGCTGCTGGCGGTCGGCCGCGGCTCGGCGCGCGAGAGCCGGCTGGCGGTGATCCGGTGGCAGGGCGCAAGCGACCCCGCCGCCCAGCCGGTCGCCTTCGTCGGCAAGGGCGTCTGCTTCGACTCCGGGGGCTTAAGCCTCAAGCCTGCCGACGGCATGGAGGACATGAAGTGGGACATGGGCGGCGCGGGCGCCGTCGCCGGCCTCATGCACGTGCTCGCCGCCCGCAAGGCCAAGGTGAACGCGGTCGGGATCCTGGGGCTGGTCGAGAACATGCCCGACGGCGCCGCCATGCGTCCCGGCGACGTGGTCACCTCCATGAGCGGCCAGACGGTGGAGATCATCAACACCGACGCGGAAGGACGCCTCGTGCTCGCCGACGCCCTCTGGTACTGCCAGGACCGGTTCAAGCCGGCCTTCATGGTCGACCTCGCCACCCTCACGGGCGCGATCATCGTGGCGCTGGGCCACGACTACGCCGGCCTGTTCTCCAACGATGACGTGTTGGCCGAGAGGCTGCTGGCGGCGGGCGAGGCGGAGGGAGACGCGCTGTGGCGCATGCCGCTACCGGCGAGCTACGACAAGCTGCTCGACAGCGCGATCGCCGACATGAAGAACATCGGCGGCCGCCCCGCCGGCTCCTCCACCGCCGCGCTGTTCCTGCAGCGGTTCGTGAACGGCACGCCCTGGGCGCACCTCGACATCGCCGCCGTGGCCTGGCGCAAGCCAGGGCCGAAGCCGACCTCCCCCGACGGCGCGACGGGCTTCGGCGTGCGCCTGCTGAACCGCCTGGTCGCGGACCACTATGAGGGGTGACGCCACCCACACCTCTCCCCTTGCGGGAGAGGGAGGGGCCCGCGCGCGAAGCGCGTGGGAGGGTGAGGGGTCGCGCGACCTCTCGGCGCGGCAACAGCGGAGACAGGCGCGAACGATTGGTGGCGGAGCTGAGCGACGCTGCGCGTCGCACCCCTCACCCTCCCAGCCTGCGGCTGGGCCCCTCCTTCTCCCGCAAGGGGAGAGGTGTCAGTGACCTGCGAGGTCTGGTTCTACCACCTGGAGCGCTTCGGCCCCGAGGCGGTGCTCCCCGAGCTCCTGCGCCGCACGCTGGACCGCGGCTGGCGCGCCCTCGTTCGCAGCCCCGACGCCTCCCGCCTCGCCGCCCTGGACGCCGCGCTGTGGACCGCCGGCCGCCCGGAGGCCGTCCTCCCCCACGGCCTCGCCACCGAGCCTCACGCCGACCGCCAGCCCATCCTCCTCGCCGCCGACGACGCCAACCCCAACGGCGCCCACGCCCTGTTCCTGCTCGACGGCGCGGAGCCCGGCCCGCTGGACGGCTACGCCCGCTGCCTCGACCTGTTCGACGGCCGCGACGACCAGGCGGTCGCGGCCGCCCGCGCGCGATGGAAGACGGCGAAGGCGCAAGGCGCTAGCCTCTCCTACTGGCGCCAGACGGAAGGCGGACGATGGGAGAAGCAGGCATGAGGCGGATCGTCTTCGGGTTCGTCGCGGTCGCCGCGTTGGCGGGCTGCGCCCCCAAGGTCCTCCCCGTGGACGCCGCGGGCCGCACCTCGGCGCTCCCCACCGGCCCCGCCGCCACCACCGCCCAGAGCCCGCAGCCGCCAGAGCCCACCGCCTCGCCCCCCGGCCCCAACGACCAGTGCGGCGCCGCCGACCTCGCCTACCTCGTCGGCAAGTCGCGCACCGAAATCCCCGTGCCGGTGGACCCCTCCAAGCGCCGCGTGGTCTGCACCACCTGCCCGGTGACGCAGGACTTCCGCCCGGACCGCCAGACGATCACCTACGACGCGGGGACGGGGCTGGTGGTGGGGGTGAAGTGCGGGTGAGTGTCGGCGGTGTAAAGGTGGTGGAAGGCTGACCGCATCCGACCCCGGGCTTAGACCAAGTGTTTCAATCCTCCCCATCGCAGATGGGGAGGTGGACCGCAGGGCCGGAGGGGCCGCGCGATAGCGCGGAAGACGCGGCCGCTCCTGCATGCCATTCTGCGCGACATTGGTCCCTCCGGGCTCACGCTGCGACGCGCTCAGACGCTGCGCCGGTCGATGACGCCGCCGGAGATCGGCCTTTGGCAGGCGCTGCGTTCACGCCGGGTCGGCGGAGCGCGCTTCCGCCGCCAGCACCCGATCGGCCCCTGGATAGTGGACTTCTACTGCCCCGAACGGAGGCTCGTGATCGAAGTCGACGGCGAAGGTCACGGTCTGGGCGCCATCGGTCATGACGAGCGGCGAGACGCCGACCTCGCGCTGCGGGGCGTGCTCGTGATCCGGTTCGCGGCGATCGACGTGCTGCGCGAGATCGACGGGGTGGTCACAATGATCGAAGCCGCGCTCGGCGCGTGAGGCGGTCCGCTCGGCTGCGCCGAGCGGCCCCCTCGCCCCTTCGGGGCACTCCCCCATCTGCGATGGGGGAGATCAGCGACCGATTTTCACCCTCAGCCGCTCCTTATGACGCCCGCTTTGCGGGATAGGCCAAACTTTATCCCCACCCTCCCGGCCGCGCGCATCATCCGCTCACCCCGTCGCACGGGGAGGGCTCCTGGTACCGGCCTGAGATGCGCGGCGGGGTGTGGTCGAGCGGGATCGTGTCCGTTGATCCGACAGGCTGTCGGGGAGGGCCAGGGGCGGGCATATCCAAAGCCGCCCGCCTCCGGGCGCCGGTGCGCCTGGAGCCCGTCGTCGGTCCGGTCGTTCAGGGCAGCAGACTGGCCCGGCTCGACCCGACTGCCGCCAAACGGCCGCGCGGAGCGTCGATCCCGCGCCGAAACGCATCTTCGGCGCCATACCCCACGGTCCTCCGGGCGCAGGCCCGGCGCTCCGCCACCTCCCCACCTCGTGCGGCCGCGAGGTCGCCGGAGGCACGGCGCGTGCGTGTTTTACGCCGCCTCCCGCCGCGCCGTCTCGTAAGCTTCCGCCGCCTCCATCCACTCGCCCTCGGCGGCGGCCAGCGCATCCGCCGCCTCGGCGCGGGCCTTGCCGAGGGCCACGGCCTTGGCGGCGTCGCGGGTGAAGAGCGTCGGATCGGCGAGATCCGCGTCCAGCCGGGCGATGCGGGAGGCGAGCGTCTCCATGCGCGTCTCGATCGCCTCCACGGCGCGCTTCAGGGGCGCGACCCTGGCGCGGGCGTCGGCGGCGGCCTTGCGGGCGTCCTTCTGGGAGGCGGCGGGGGCGGCGGACGTCACGGGGCCGGTCTTGGCGGCGGCGCGGGCGCGGTCGAGGACGAGTTTGGCGTAGGCGTCCATGTCGCCGTCGTACGGCGCCACCGTGCCGTCGGCGGTCAGCCACAGGCGGTCGGCGACCAGCTCCATCAGGGAGCGGTCGTGGGTGATCAGCACCACCGCGCCCTCGTAGTCGTTCAAG
>JASLDZ010000206.1 GCA_030151985.1 Caulobacteraceae bacterium
GCGCGGAGACCCAGGTGGGCGGCGCGCCTCCCATGGCCGCGCGCTGACGCTCGCGCAGGACGGGGCTGGTCTCCACGAACACGATGTCGGCGGCGGCGACGAGTTCCTGGACTGCCTGCCCGCCCGCCAGCTCGTGCGGACGGCGGACGGCTGGGCGGAGCGGCGGGTGGGGCTGGACGCGGACGGCGCCCTGGCGTTCGGCCTCGCCCCCGCGCCGTCCGACTTCGCCGCGCCGCCGGAGTTCAACGCGGCGCCGGAGGGGGCGGTGCTGGAGCTCTCCCCCGACCTCGCCGCCTTCGGCCTGGAGCTGGGGGCGCGCATCGCCCGCGACGGCGGGGCGGCCCTGTTCGTCGACTACGGTCGCGCCGAGCCGGGGCTGGGTGACACCCTGCAGGCGCTGCAGCGACACGAGAAGGTCGACCCCGTCTCGACGGCCGGCGAGGCGGACCTGACGGTGCACGTCGACTTCCCGACCTTCGCCGCCGCCGCCCGCGTGGGCGGGGCCGAGACGACCCCGATCGTCACCCAGGCCGAGCTGCTGCAGCGGCTGGGGATCGCCGAGCGGGCCGAGGCGCTCGCCGCCGCCCGCCCCGACCGCGCCGAGGCGGTCGGCCGCCAGCTCGAGCGCCTGCTGGCGCCCGCGCAGATGGGCGAGCTGTTCAAGGCCATCGTCGTCCACCAGTCCGGGCTCGCCGTCCCGGGCTTCGGGGAGGAAGACCCAGCATGAGCGACCTCGAGCTCCTGACCTCCCCCTTGCTCTCAACCGCGACCGGCGTGCGCCACGGATTCTTCACGCGGCGCGGCGGCGTATCCGAGGGCGTCTACGCGGGCCTGAACGTGGGACGCGGCTCCAGGGACGATCCCGCCGCGGTGGAGGAGAACCGCCGCCGCGCCGCCGCCGCCTTCGGCCTGCCCGCCGAGGCGCTGCTCACCGCCTACCAGGTCCACTCCGCCGAGGCGGTGGAAGCGGCGGCCTTCGCGAACGGCGCGCACCCGAAGGCGGACGCGGTCGTCTCCGCCGCGCCCGGCGAGATGTGCGGCGCGCTCTCGGCCGACTGCGCGCCCGTGCTGCTCGCCGACCCGCAGGCGCGGGTCGTCGCCGCCGCCCACGCGGGCTGGCGCGGCGCGCTGGGCGGCATCGTGGCGGCGACGGTGGAGGCGATGGTCTCCGCGGGGGCGGATTGCCGCCGGGTCGTGGCCGCGGTGGGGCCCTGCATCGGACCCGCCAGCTATGAAGTGGGCGAGGACTTCCGCGACGCCTTCCATACGGGCGCGCCCTGGGCGGCGGCCCGGTTCGCGCCGGCCGCCGCTTCGGGCAAGCTGATGTTCGACCTGCCCGGCTTCGTGCTCGACCAGCTCGCTCGGGTCGGCGTCGAGCGGGCGGAGTGGATCGGGCGCGACACCTACGCCGAGCCCGACCTCTTCTTCTCCAACCGCCGCGCCGTGCACCGCGGCGAAGGCGACTACGGCCGCCTTCTGTCGGCCGTCGCCCTGGCCGCCTAGCCCGCGACCGCCGCCGTCGCGTCCGCCGTCGCGGCGTCGGGCGCATCGGGGTCGGTGGACGCCGTCGAGGCGGTGGAGGCGGTCGCCGGCGGCGCTCCGACCTTGTGGTGGTGGCCGTGGTGGTGGCCAGCGGGCGGCGCCGTCTGCTGGCCGACGAGGCTCGACAGCGTGTCGGAGCTGAAACGGGAGGCGGCGCTGTCGTCCGGCTTCGGCGGCGGGGACCCGGCAGGGGGCGCCGGGGCGGCGCTCGCGGTCGGCGGGGATTGCCCGGTCTGGCTCGCGTCCTGCGCCCTCTGGGCGGCGAGGAGCTGCTGCAGGAGGGCCGTGGAATCGGAGCTCACGCTCGACAGGGTCGTCATCTGGAGGTCTCCCGGTTGCTGGGCGCCGTCGCGAGGGCGCGAGGGTCGCGCCCTCGGCCTGCAACGTCGCGGCCCGGAACCGCCCTTTCGGACGCCGCCTCGACAAGACCTTGGTGCGTCTCGGTCCTGAAACGGCGGCGCGACGATCGCGCGACGGAGCCGCCCGCGCTTGCCCCCCGCCCCGCCCCTGCTAGAAGCCCCGCAGACCTCGCGGGGGACGCGCACCCTTCCATGAAGCTTCTCGCCGGCAACTCGAACACGACGCTCGCCAAGGCCGTGGGCGACTACCTCGACATGCCGCTGACCCGCGCCCAGGTGCGCCGCTTCGCCGACCAGGAGATCTTCGTCACCATCGACGAGAACGTCCGCGGCGAGGACGTCTTCATCATCCAGTCGACCAGCTACCCGGCCAACGACAACCTGATGGAGCTCCTGATCTGCATCGACGCGCTGAAGCGTGCGTCGGCCAAGCGGATCACCGCGGTCATCCCCTACTTCGGCTACGCGAGGCAGGACCGGAAGACGGGCGGCCGCACGCCCATCAGCGCCAAGCTGGTGGCCAACCTGATCACGCGCGCCGGCGCCGACCGGGTGCTGACGCTGGACCTGCACGCGGGCCAGATCCAGGGCTTCTTCGACATCCCGACCGACAACCTCGTCGCCTACCCGGTGATGGCCGGCGACATCCGGTCGCGCCACGGCGACAAGGCGAGCGAGCTGATGATCGTCTCGCCCGACGTGGGCGGCGTGGTGCGGGCGCGGAACCTGGCGGACCGGCTGAACGCCGACCTCGCCATCGTCGACAAGCGCCGGGCGCAGCCGGGCGAGAGCGAGGTGATGAACATCATCGGCGACGTCTCCGGCCGCCGCTGCATCCTGTTCGACGACATCGCGGACTCGGCCGGCACGCTCTGCAACGCGGGCAAGGCGCTGGTCGAGCAGGGGGCCACCTCCGTCTCCGCCTACATCAGCCACGGCGTGCTGTCGGGCGCGGCCTGCGACCGGATCGAGAGGTCGGTGCTGGAGGAGGTCGTGATCTCCGACTCCATCGAGGCCAGCGACCTCGTCAAGGCGTCGAAGAAGGTGCGGCAGGTGTCGATCGCGCCGCTGATCGGTGAGGCGATCCGCCGTATCGCGAACGAGGAATCGGTCTCTAAGCTGTTCGATTGACGGATGAACCCGCCGGGGGGCGGCAGTGTCTAAACGGCCCGTTAACCACGTGCGCCGCTTCTGTAGCCCCTACGCACCGGCCCTGCTCACCGGCGGACCGGCCCGTTTCGCGTTCGATCCGGAAAGTCCGATCATGAGCACCCAGCGCCCCCGCTCTCCCCTCCGTCGCCTGATGCAAGGCGCGGCGGTCACCTGCATGGCGGCGGCGACGCTGGCGGGAACGGCGACACCGGCTTCCGCGCAGTTCTTCGGTCGCAAAAAGCCCACAGCTCCCGTCGCCGCGGCCGAGCCGCCGCCCGCGCCGCCGATCGCGCTTTCGGGCAGCGTGCTGGCCGCCGCCGGCGCCTACCGCGCCTACATGCGCAAGGCCGCCACCGTCTCGCCCGGCTTCAAGACGGGTACGGACGTGGAGGGCGCGCTTGAGCTCGCGGAGGCGTCCGAGCCGGCGCAGCTCTCGCGCGGCGTGGTGGCCTACGCCGCCCTCCTGGCGCTGCAGGACCCCGCCTTCGTCGCCGGCGTGCGCCAGTATGCCAAGGACCCGACCCAGCGGATGCAGGTCGGCTCCGCGATCCTGCTGAACCCCGCCTACGCCTCGCAGATGCCGGGAGCCGCCTCGGCCGCGGCTCTGGTGGCCGCGACGCTGAACGCGGACGGCGCGCGGCTGATGGTCGTCGGCAAGTCGGTCAAGCAGTCGGCCTACGACGTCCAGAAGAGCGCCTGGTCCAAGATCGCCATCCCCGACCGCGACGGACGCCTGGCGCGGGCCAAGGCGCTGTCCTCCAACGGCATGTCGACCACGCCGGAGGAGATCGAGGCGCTGCGCGCGTCCATCCCGACCGAGGCCGGCCCCGGCCGGCCCATCCCCGAGGCGGTGGCCACGTCGGTCTCCGCCGCGCCCCCCTTCGCGCCGGCGGTGCAGCGCGGCCTGGCCGTGGCGGCGCTCGCGATCCTGGGCCGCGCGGGCGACGACAACGACCCGGCGGTGCAGGCGATGCTGTCCGACAGCGGCGGCGGCTTCTGCCACAGCATGGCGAAGCTGAACCTCTACCAGTGCCTGGCGGTGGCCAAGCCGTTCTACGAGGACGTCTTCTGCCTGGGCCAGCACGTGCTGATCGACACCGCACAGTGCGTGCAGGGCGGCGCGGGCGCGGAGACGGTCGCGGCGACCCCTGTGACCACCGCCTCGGCCACGACGCTCGCGGGGGCCGCCGCCTCGGCCGCGCTCGCCCACTGACGCCCGGCGCCGCTCTTGAACCTGCGCGCCTAAGCCTGTAGACACGCGCGCTCACGTTTCAGGCGCCCAGCGCCGCGCGCCCGTCCGCGCGGCGTTTTCGTTACCGGAAGTCGCATCCCATGGCCGAGATCGTCCTCAACGTCGAAGTGCGCGAGCGCACGGGCACCGGCGGCGCGCGCCAGGCGCGGCGCGAGGGCAAGGTGCCGGGCGTGCTCTACGGCGGCACGCGCGCGCCTGTGCCGATCGCGGTGCCGCTGAACGAGTTCCGCAAGTCGCTCTACTCCGGCAAGCTGCTCGGCCACCTCGTCACGCTGAAGTACGGCGCCGAGACGCAGGGCGTGATCGCCAAGGACATCCAGTTCGACCCGGTGACCGACGTGCCCGTGCACTTCGACCTCTACCGCGTCGACGAGCACCAGCTGGTCAAGATCGCCGTGCCCGTCCGCTTCATCCACCAGGACGAGTGCCGCGGCCTGAAGAAGGGCGGCACGCTGAACATCGCCCGCCACGAGGTCGAGCTCTACGCCCCCGCCGACGAGATCCCCGAGGAGCTGGTCTTCGA
>JASLDZ010000212.1 GCA_030151985.1 Caulobacteraceae bacterium
GTCCGCGCCGCCGTAGGCCACGAGCGGACCGGCGCCGCCGTAGATGCGGTCGAAGCCGTCCCCGCCCTCCAGCGTCACCCCCGCCGAGGTCGCCGACGAGGTCAGGGTGTCGTTGCCGCCGCCGCCGTCGATCAGCGCGTCCGGCCTTGCGCCCGTCACCGTGAACACGTCGCCCATCGGGCCGAGCTGCGCATACAGGTGCTCGACCGAGGAGAAGGTGACCGCGTCGGCCCCCGAGAGCGAACCCGACCCGGAGGCGTCGTAGGTCCCGGTCTGCCCCTTCGTGTCGGCCGTGTGGTCGATGTGCAGGGTGTCGAAGCCGTCGCCGCCGTAGATCAGGTCGGTCCCGCCCGCGCTGACGAGGCTGTCGTCGCCGCCCCCGCCATAGAGGGTGTTGTGGCCGACGTTCCCCGCCAGGGTGTCGCTGAGCGCGCCGCCGGCCAGGAGGTCGGGTCCGTAGCCGCCCAGGATGTCGATCTGCTCGAAGCCCGCGATCTGCGTGTAGCCGCCGCCGAACGGCTGCAGCGCGCCGCTCGGGTCGAGCTGGAGCACCAGGCCGCCAGCCTTCAGGCCGTAGACGGAGTCGTAGTCGGAGAAGTCGGCGTGGAAGGTGTCGTCGCCGGCGCCGCCGTACAGCGTCGCGTCGACATAGCTGCCCTGCACGAAGGCCGCGTCGTTCCCCGAGCCGAACCGCGCCTCCACATAGTCGATCCCCGTGGCCGTCACGCCATCGGGACCCGTTCCGTCGCGCGCGTGGATGTCGGCCGAGAAGCCCGGGAAGACGCCGACCAGGTCCTCGCTCTTGGCCGAATAGTCGACGTCGAGCTGGTCGCGCGAGCCGACCCCGTCCACCGAGTCGATCCCGCCGGAGACGCTGATGGTGTCGGCGCCGCCCAGCCACAGGACGGTGTCGTCGCCCGAGGTGTCCTGGAGGGCGTCGGGCCCGTCGGTTCCGGTGATGAGGGGCATGGCGGCCTCCAGGCTGTCGCGTTGAAACGATACAGGAAACGCGCGCGATCCGCCTTCCTTTCGCAGCTCTTCCGCAGGCGGGCGCCGCGCCGGCGGGGGGATGGGAGACGCGGCGGCCGTTCGCGCTATAAGGCACGCGATGAACCCCCTTCTGGTGTTTCTGGGCGGAGGCTTGGGCGCGGTGGCGCGCTACGGCGTCGGCGTGGCGTGGCTGCGGGCGCTCGGCGCCGGGCGGCCCTGGCTGGCGACGCTCGCGATCAACGTCGCGGGTGGGCTCCTGATGGGCGTGCTCGTCGGCTGGATGGCGCACCGCGGGTCGGGCGCGACGTCGGCGGAACGGCTGCGGCTGCTGCTGGGCGTCGGCGTGCTGGGCGGCTTCACCACCTTCTCCACCTTCTCGCTGGAGGTCGCGACGCTGATCCAGAAGCGCGAGGTCGCCACCGGCCTGGGCTATGCCGCGGCCTCGGCCGCGCTGTGCGTGTGCGCGGTGTTCGTCGGCGTGGCGCTGGCGCGGCGAGCGTTCGCGTGAGGGGGCCGTCCACCCGCGAGGTCCGCACCCTGATGGTCGGCGAGTCCGAGGCCGGCGTGCGGCTCGACCGTTGGTTCAAGCGGCGCTGGCCGCACCTGAACCACATCCAGATCAACAAGCTGGTCCGCTCCGGACAGGTGCGCGTCGACGGCGGCCGCGCCAAGGTCGACACCAAGCTGGAGGCGGGGAACACCGTCCGCGTCCCCCCGCTGCCCGACGCCCCCGAGCCCGGCGAGCGCCCCGCGATCAGCGACCGCGACGCCGCCTACGCCCGTTCGCTCGTGCTCTACGAGGACGAGGAGGTGCTGGCGCTGAACAAGCCGCACGGCCTCGCCGTTCAGGGCGGCACCAAGACGGTCAAGCACATCGACCGCCTCCTCTCGGCCTGGGGCGAGGGCGTCGACCGCCCGCGCCTGACCCACCGGCTGGACCGCGACACCTCCGGCGTGCTGGTGCTGGGCAAGACGCCCGCCGCCGCCGCCCGCCTCTCCGGCAGCTTCGCCAAGCGCAAGGCGAAGAAGACCTACTGGGCGCTGGTGGCCGGGCAGCCCAAGCCGGGCGAGGGTCTGATCCAGCTCCCGCTGGTGAAGAAGGGCGTGGGCGACCGCGAGCTGGTGGTGCCCGCCGACCCCAAGGAGCTGGGCGCCGAGGTGGCCGACACCGAGTTCGTCACGATCAGCCGCGCGGGGGCGCGGGTGAGCTGGATGGCGCTGCGTCCGCTCACCGGCCGCACCCACCAGCTGCGCGCGCACATGAAGGCGGTCGGCCACGCCATCCTGGGCGATCCCAAGTACGGCGACGAGGCCTCCGGCGAGCTCTCGGGCGGGCTGAAGCTGCAGCTCCACGCCCGGCGGCTGGAGATCCCGCACCCCTCGCGGGGGACGCTGATCCTGGAGGCCCCGATCAGCCCCGAGCTGAAGGCCGGCTTCGACCGCTTCGGCTTCGACGAGCACGAGGCCGATCCCGAACCGTTCGAGCGCCTCCAGAAGGGCCGCCGCCGGTGAGCGCTCGCCCGCTGGCGATCTTCGACGTCGACGGCACGCTGGTCGACAGCCGCGCCTCGATCCACGCCTGCCTGACCTGGGCGTTCGAAGGCCAGGGCCTCCCCGCGCCCACCTACGACGAGGGCCGGATGA
>JASLDZ010000279.1 GCA_030151985.1 Caulobacteraceae bacterium
GTGTTGAACAGCGTCCACATCTCCGGCCGCTGACGGCGGGGATCCCAGCCGTGGCCGGGGGAACGAATGGAGACGACACGCTCCTTCGCCCGGCTCTTCTCCTCGTCCCGCCGGGCGCCGCCGATCGCGGCGTCGAAGCCGTACTTGTCCAGCGCCTGCTTCAGCGCCTCGGTCTTCATGATCCGCGTGTGCTCGGACGAGCCGTGGGTCAGCGGCCCGACGCCGGCGGCCAGACCTTCGGGGTTGGTGTGCACGAGGAGGCGCACGCCGTAGTCGGCCGCGATTCGGTCGCGGTGCGTGATCATGTCCCGGAACTTCCAGGTCGTGTCGACGTGGAGCAGCGGGAAGGGGATGGGGGAGGGGTGGAAGGCCTTCTTCGCCAGGTGCAGCAGGACGCCGGAGTCCTTGCCGATCGAGTAGAGCATCACCGGCTTGGCGAACTCGGCGGCGACCTCGCGCAGGATCTCGATCGCCTCGGCCTCCAACCGGCGCAGGTGGGGCGTGAGCGCGGTCTTGACGAGCGGGGAGGCGGACAAGGCGGTGTCGAAGGCCATCGAAGCGGCGGGTCCCGGGGAGGATAGGCCGGTCAGATGGCGCGCGCACGCCTTCGCAACAAACGAGAACTCGAAGGCCACGGCGGAGAAAATCTGACCGCGGCGCACGCGGGCCGCGTGCAAGCCCCCTCAGACCGTCGCTTCGCTCCGGCCAGCTCCCCCGCTCCGCAGGGGAGCAGAAGCAAGCGCCTCTCTCCTCCCGTGCGGAGCGGGGGAGGTGGCGCGAGGCGCAGCCGAAGCGACGGAGGGGGCAAGTAGTTTTCCTGCACCCCTCGCCACGGAACGTCGTTCACGCGCCCGCTCGACCGTGTGCGAGAAGCCACAGGCGGTCAACTGGGCCGCGTGTTCCTGGGCTCTCACCGGTGGCTTTCGCCGCTCTCACCTCTGTCGCCGATCCGCTCGCCGCCGAGGCCGCGGTCCTGAACGCGCGCTTCCGGGACGCCACGCCAGAGGCGGTGCTCGCGGCCGTCGCGCGCGAGCGGCCCGGCAAGGTCGCGATGCTGTCGTCGTTCGGGGCGGAGGCCGGCGCTGCGCTGGCTGTGGCGGCGCGGGTCGCGCCCGACCTGCCGGTGCTGTTCCTCGACACCGGCATGCACTTCTTCCAGACGCTGCAGTATCGCCGCGAGCTGGCCGACCGCCTGGGCCTGACAGTGCGCGACATCAAGACCGCCGCGAACGATCCCCGCGACCCCCGCTCCGACCTGTGGAAGTCCGACCCCGACGCCTGCTGCGGGTTCCGCAAGGTGGAGCCGCTGGCCCGCGCCTCGGCCGGGTTCGAGGTTCTGGTCACGGGCCGCAAGCGCTTCCACGGGGCCGGGCGCGTGCGCCTGCCGCTGTTCGAGGCGATCGACGGCCAGCTGCGCCTGAACCTCCTCGTGTCGCTGACGCCGGAAGAGGTCGAGGCGCGGTTCCAGGCGTCGGGCCTGCCCAAGCATCCCCTGCTCGAGCAGGGCTACGCCTCGATCGGCTGCTGGCCGTGCAGCCGCCCCGCCGAGGCCGGCGACGCCACCGTGCGCAGCGGCCGCTGGGAGGGAACGGACAAGGTCGAATGCGGCATCCACCTGCCGCGCCGCGCCTGACGCGGCGGCGCGCGGGGCGCGTCAGCCGACGGGCTTGGAGCCGGCGGCGAGGAGGTCGGCTTCCAGCGTCGGCGCGCTCCAGCCGTTCTCGATCTTCTCGCCGATGACGAAGGCCGGCGTGCCCGTGACGCCGACCTCGCGGCCCAGCGCGTGGATGTCGGCCAACTGGGCGGTGATGGCCGGCGACTGGGCGTCGGCGCGGGCGCGGGCCACGTCGACTCCCGCCTGGGTGAGGATCGCGCCCATCGTGTCGTCGTCCAGCTTGGCGGCCTTCATCAGCGCCTGGTGCACGGCTTCGTACTTGCCCTGCTTGGCGGCGGCGAGCGCCAGCCGCGCGGCCTGCTCGCTCTCGGGCGAGAGGATCGGGAACTCCTTGTAGACGAACCGCACGTCGGGGTGGCGCTTCAGCAGCGCCGGAAGCTCGGGCGCGCTCGCCTTGCAGTAGGGGCAGCGGTAGTCGAAGAACTCCGTCAGCACGATCTTGGGCGCCGACGGGCCCGTCGCGGGATCGCGCGCGTCACGCTCCAGCGCCGCGCGGTTCTTCGCGATGGAGGCCTGCGCCACGGCGGCGGCGGTCGCCTCCTCCTTCGCCTGCAGCTTGGTCATCGCCTCCTGCAGCACCTCGGGATGCTCCAGGAGGTAGGCGCGCACCTTGGCGCCGAACGCTTTGTCCGAGGCCGTCTCCCGCGCCGAGCAGCCGGCGGAGGGAAGCGCCATGAGCGCGCTGAGCGCGAGGGCGAAGGCGAAGGCGAGACGGCGCATGCGGACTCCGGAGCGGGCGGCGCAGGCGAGCGACATACGCCCGCCTGCGTTGCGATTGCGTGACCTCAGCCCCGCCGCCACCAGCCGCGCTTGGGCGTGGCGGGCGGCGCCACGATCTCCGCCGGGTCGGGCTCGCGGGGCGCGGGCGGGGCCACCGCGGCATGCTCGAGCGCTTCGGCCAACGCGGGGGCGGGCTCGGGCTGCGGCTCCGCGCTGACGGCTGGGACCTCTTCGGCGAGAGCGGCCACGGGGGCGGGTTGATGCTCCCCCTCGTCCGCCGCCGGCGCTTGGATCGCGCCAGCCGTCTCGGTCTCGGCGGTCACGACCTCAGCGGCTTCGGCCGTCTCGGTCGCCGTCCGGCGAGGCTTGCGGATGCGGCGCGGCTTGGCCTTCACCGCCTCCTCGGCCGGAGCGGCTTCGTCCGCCGCCGGCGCATCTTGCGGCGCGCTCCAGGCGTAGGGGTCCGAGGTCTCCTCGGCGGCCGCCGGCGCACCGGAAGCGGCGTCCCGCGGCGCG
>JASLDZ010000312.1 GCA_030151985.1 Caulobacteraceae bacterium
CGGCCGCGGCTGGCGGTGTGGCAGTCGGGCGGCGTCTCGCGCCTCGTCGACGCCGAGGGCCAGGTGATCCCCGAGGCCGACCCCGCCGCCTTCTCCGACCTGCCGCTGGTGGTGGGGGAGGGCGCCAACGAGGCCGCCGCCGCCGTCCTGCCGCTGGTGCAGGCGCGCCCCCGGCTGATGGAGCGGCTCGACGCCCTGGTACGCGTGGACGCCCGCCGCTGGGACCTGCGGCTGAAGGACGGCGGCATCATCCAGCTTCCGGCCGGGACCGAGGACGCCGCCCTGATCCAGCTCGACGCGCTCGACCAGCGCTCGCGCCTGCTGGAGCTCGGCTTCGCGCGCATCGACCTGCGCGACGCGGACATGGTGACGGTGCGGCCGCGCGACGCGCAGCCCGCGCACGCGGCGGCTCCGGCTTCCGCACAGACTTTGGCGACGACCACGACGGCGACGGGGTGAGGCACGGATGAGCGACGGGGCGCGGGCGGGCTTGAAGCTTCTGGAAGGCGGACGGGCGGTGAAGGAACGGCGGGACGGACGGGACGGCCTCAAGGCGCTCACCGGCGCCCGCCAGCCGCTGGTCGCCGCCGTGGACCTCGGCGCCGCCAAGGTCGGCTGCTTCATCATGAAGCCCGAGGGCGCCGTGCGCGACACGCGCGAGGTCAACGTCGCGGGCGTGGCGCACGTGAAGGCGCGGGGCGTCCGGGGCGGCGCGATCATCGACGTGGAGGAGGCCGCGCAGGCGCTGGGCCAGGCCGTCGAGCGGGCCGAGGCCATGGCGGGCGTGCAGGTGCAGGGCGTCGTCGTGACCACCTCGGGCGGCCAGCTCGCCAGCCACCGGCTCTCGGCGCAGGTCAGTCTGGGCGCCCGGCCGATCAGCGACCACGACCTCAGCCGTGCGCTGCAGATGACGCTGGCGCAGGTGCGCTTCGCCGGCCGCCGCGCCATCCACCTGCTCCCGATCGCCTGGACGGTGGACGCGCAGAAGCACGTGCGCGACCCCCGCAACATGTTCGGGCGCGTGCTGGGCCTCGACCTCCTGGTCGTGACCATGAGCGAGACCGCCTACGCCACGCTCGGCCAGGCGGTGGAGCTGGCGCACCTGCAGCTGGAGGGGGTGGTGGCCGCCCCGTTCGCCTCCGCGCTCGCCGCGCTGGAGGAGGACGAGATGGACCTCGGCTGCGTGTGCATCGATATGGGCGGCGGCTCGACCTCGGTCGCGGTGTTCACCGGCGGCAGCCTCGTGCACGTGGACTCGATCCCCGTCGGCGGCTCGCACGTAACCAACGACATCGCCCGCGGCCTCTCGACCACGCTGGCTGGCGCGGAGCGGATCAAGACGCTGCACGGCTCGGCCATCGCCTCCGCCAACGAGGACCGCGAGATCATCGAGGCGCCCCCGCGCGGCGACGACCCCGCCGCCGGCCCCGTGCAGGCGCCGCGCAGCTTGCTCAAGGGCGTGATCGCCCCCCGCGTGGAGGAGACGCTGGAGCTGGTGCGCGACCGGCTGAAGGCGTCCGGCTGCCCGCTCGATCCCGGCGCGGGCGTCGTGCTCACCGGTGGCGCGAGCCAGCTGGCGGGCGTGCGCGAGGTCGCGGTGCGCGTGTTCGACCGCCCCGTGCGCCTGGCCCGCCCCCGCCGCGCTCCCCACCTCGCCGACGCGGCCTCCGGTCCCGCCTTCTGCGCCGCCGCCGGCGTGCTGCAGCGGGCGGCGTTCGGCCCGCGCGAGGCCGCCCCGCCCCGCACCTCCTCCCATCGCGAGGTCGCGCCCGTCGATCCCGACGCCGGCGTGATCACCCGCGCCGCCGGTTGGCTGCGCGCCAACCTGTAGGCGTCAGGCCGCCGCCCGCGCCAGGGACGGCCGCCGCCGCGTCTCACGCAAAGCGAGGATGACGTCGGGGATCACCAGGGCGGCGACCACCAGGCCCCACAGCACGTCGGCCAGCATCTGGTCGGTCCAGTGGAAGCCGGGGATGGCGTCGGGCAGGCGGCTGGCCACGAAGACCAGGCACAGGCCGTAGCTGCGCATCATCCACAGCTTGTGCGCCGCGATCCGCCGCGTCAGCACGCAGGCCAGCGCCGCGAGGGTCGTTCCGAGCCACAGGCCGCCCTGGAAGTACTGCTCCACCCGGATCGCCACCGGCTCGTAGATCGCGCCGATGTAGATCGCGACGGGCGCGGCGACGCAGATCGCCCCGATGTAGACGCGTCCGGTCCAGCGGTGGACCTGCGGCCGCGCGCGGCGCAGCCGGTCGGAGAACTGCAGCGGGCCCAGCAGCAGCGCGATCGCGCCGAAAGGCCCGTGGATCAGGAGCGGGAGCTCATAGCGCGCGATGTGCTTCCACTCGGGATCCTGACGGAAGAACAGGAAGCGCTCGTCGACGACCGCGACGACGAGGATGCAGAGCGCGACCAGGGCGAAGAACGCCGTCTTCACGCGGTCCGAGCCCGCCCATCCGCCGGATCCCGCCAGCCCCGCCATCAGATCGCCCCCGCGACGGCCGGCGCCGCGCCGGCCGATTGAAAGCTTAGCCTTAGTCGGCGGCGGACGTGGTGCGACCAAGCGCGCGGCTCACGCCCCCATCAAGGCGCGGGCGGCGGCGCGGGCGGCGTCGGTGATCTCGCGGCCGGCGAGCATACGGGCGAGCTCCTCCTGCCGCGCCGTCGCGTCCAGCGTCTCCACCGGGGTGGAGAGACGGCCCGTCGCGTCCGCCCGCTTGGCCACGCGCCAGTGCGCGTCGGCGCGGGCGGCGACCTGCGGGCTGTGGGTGACGACGAGCACCTGCGCGCGGCTCGCCAGCGCCTGCAGGCGCACGCCGACCGCATCGGCGACGGCGCCGCCGACGCCCTGGTCGACCTCGTCGAAGATCATCACGGGCGTCGCCCCGTCCTCGCCTCCGCGCGCGGCCAGCGAGGCCTTCAGCGCCAGCGAGAACCGCGCCAGCTCGCCGCCGGAGGCTATGGCGCCCAGGGGCCCGAAGTCGGCGCCGGGGTTGGTGGCGATCTCAAACTCCACGCGGTCCTTGCCGAGCGCGCCGGCGCGCTCCCCGGACAGAGGGCTGACGGTCGCCCGGAAGCGCGCGCGGCCGAGCTTGAGCGGGCCGAGTTCGCGCATCACCGCCTCCGTCAGCCGCTCGCCCGCCGCCGCGCGATGCTGCGACAGCGCGCCGGCCGCCGCGCGGTAGGCGCGCTCGGCTTCCACGGCCCGGGCCTCCGCCGCCGCCAGCGCTTCGCCCGCGGTTTC
>JASLDZ010000425.1 GCA_030151985.1 Caulobacteraceae bacterium
ATCGGGACGTTCATCCAGAACGTCATCGACATCCTGAACAACAACGTCGTGCGCGGTCTGGCTGTGATCGCCGTGATCGCCACGGGCGTGGCCTGGATGTTCGGTCAGGTCGACCTCAGGCGCGCCGGCACGGTGATCCTAGGCATCATCGTGATCTTCTCCGCCTCCACGATCGTCAACCTGATCACCGGCGGGTCCGGGTCGTGAGCGGCCGCGACGAGCCCTTGCACGAAGACGTCCTCTTCCTGGCCTGCACGCGCCCCGCGCTCGTGGCCGGCGTGCCGATGGAGGCGATGGGGCTGAACCTGATCGTCTCGGCCTGCGCCTTCCTGGCGGCCAAGAGCCTCCTCTACCTCCTGATCGCACCTGCCCTGCACCTGGTCTTCCGCGCCATCGGGCGCAGCGACCCGCACGCCTTCCGCGTCCTCTTCCTCTACGTCCAGACCAAGGGCCGGGCCCGAACCCGCGCGATCTGGGGAGGCTCCTCGCCCAGCCCGCTGCCGCCGCCGCTGCGCTTCGCGCGCGCCGCCCGTGCTTAGCGCCGCCTTGCCTTCAGCGCTGAAGGCGCCCGGTCTGCGACGCGAGCGGGAGCCGACCGCCTTCCTGCCGTATACGCGGCACGTGGACGACGCGGTGCTGGCGCTCGACAGCGGCGCCCTGACGATGGGTTGGAGGCTCGACGGCGCAAGCTTCGAGACCGCCGATCCGGCCGAGCTTAACGCCCGTTGCCGACGGCTGAACGCCGCCTGGCGCAACCTCGCCGACGACCGACTGGCGCTCTGGACCCACGTGGTGCGTCGACCGATCACGCTCTATCCCGAAGGTCGGTTCCGCTCCTCCTTCGCCGCCTCGCTCGACGAAGCCTACCGGCGGCGGGCGACCTTCGATCCTCTATTCTCCAACAAACTCTTCGTCTTCCTCGTCGCGCACCCGGGGCGGGAGCCGCAGGATCGAGCCCAGGCGCTCGTCGACCGGTTGAAGCGGGGCCGCCGCGCTTCGGGCGGAGCCGACGCCGAGCGCGGCCGCCGGCTGAGCGAAGCGGCCCGTGATCTCGAGCAGCATCTGGCGCGCTATGCGCCTACTCGCCTGCGCCTCTACGACCGCGACGGCCTCTGGTTCTCCGAGCCCTTGGAGGCCCTGAAGCAGGTCATGACTGGCGAGGGCGGGCCCGTCCCTCTGGTCAGAGGGCACCTGGGCGCGTCGCTGTACGACCAGCGCCTGATCTTCGGCCGCGAGTCGCTGGAGATCCGCGGGGTCGAGCACACCCGCTACGGGGCCATCCTGGCGGTGAAGGAATACCCGGCCTCCACCCGGCCGGGACTGTGGGACGCGCTCCTGTCCTCGCGCTTCGCGTTCGTCTGCAGCCAGAGCTTCGCCTTCCTCTCCAAGCCCGCCGCTCAGGCGGTCATGACTCGCAAGCAGAACCAACTGATCTCCGCGCGCGATCGAGCGGCCTCGCAGGTCGAGGGGCTCTCGGACGCGCTGGACGCCCTCACCTCCAACCGCTTCGTCATGGGCGACCACCAGGCCTCTGTGATGGTTCTGGCGGATGATCCGACGGCGCTCGGGCGCGCGCTCAGCCAGGCCCGCGCCACACTGGCGTCGGGTGGTCTGGTGACGGTGCGCGAGGACCTGGGGCTCGAAGCGGCCTTCTGGGCGCAGATCCCCGGCAACTTCGCCTACCGCACGCGCCCGGCCGCGATCACCTCCCGCAACTTCGCGGCCCTGGCCCCGCTCCACACCCACCCGGCCGGGCGCGCGCAAGGCGCTCACTGGGGGTCCGCCGTGGCGCTGCTGCGCACCTCGGCCGCTTCGCCCTTCTCCTTCAACTTCCACGTCGGGGACGTGGGCCACACCTTCCTCTGCGGCCCGACGGGCTCGGGCAAGACGGTCGTCCAGAACTTCCTCTTGGCGCAGCTCGAGAAGCTCGGCGTTCAGCAGGTCTTCATCGACAAGGACCGCGGCGCCGACATCTTCGTGCGCGCCTGCGGCGGGGCCTATTTTGCGCTGAAGACCGGCGTCCCCACCGGGCTCGCCCCGCTCAAGGCGGCGAGCTTTGACGCGCGCTCCCGCGCCTTCCTCGTGCAGCTCGTGCGGCGGCTGGTCTCGCGCGACGGCGAGGTGAGCGCCGTGGACGCCCGCGCCATCGACGAGGCGGTGGCCGCGCTCGAACCCTTGGCTCCCGAGCGTCGCTCGCTCTCGGCGCTGCGCGCGCTCCTGGGGCAGCGGGAGGCCGCAGGGATCGGCGCGCGGCTCGAGCCCTGGTGTCGGGGCGGCCCGCTCGGCTGGGCGCTCGACGGGCCCGAGGACGCCCTGTCCCTGGAACCGCGCTTTCTGGGCTTCGACGTCACCGACTTCCTCGACCACCCGGACGTGCGCACCCCCATTCTGATGTACCTCCTCCACCGCATTGACGAGCTGGTAGACGGGCGCCGCCTCGTCATCGACATCGACGAGTTCTGGAAGACTCTGGGCGACCCCGCCTTCACCGCGCTGGCGCAGGACGGGCTGAAGACGTACCGCAAGCGCAACGCCTTCATGGTGTTCGCCACCCAGTCTCCGGCGGACGTCCTGCGTTCGCCGATCGCGCACACGATCCTCGAGCAGTGCGCCACCAAGATCTTTCTTCCCAACCCGCAGGCTTCCGCCGTCGACTACATCGACGGCTTCGGGCTCTCCGGTCGCGAGTTCGAGCTGATCCGCGAAGAGCTCACCCCTGAATCCCGAAAGTTCCTGGTCAAGCAAGGCCAGGACAGCATCGTCGTCGAGCTGCGGCTGGACGGACTCGACGACGCCCTCGCCGTCCTTTCTGGACGTGCCGAAACCGTCGCGCTCGTCGATCGCCTTCGCGCCAAGCATGGCGACGCGCCCGAAGCCTGGCTCCCGCACTTCAGCGCTCAACGGAGGTCCGCATGAGCTTGCGACGTCGCTTCGCCCTCGTCGCCGTGGCCGGCGCCTGTATCGGGGTATCGCCCACCTTCGCCCAGACGATCGTCTACGATCCCACCGCCGCGGCGCGGTTGGCGGCCCAGGCGCAGACCGCCCTTCAGCAGCTCGAGCAGCTGAAGGCGCAGGTCGCCCAGGGGCAAAAGCTCTACGCGGGCTTCAGCACGCCTTCCAACGTCAACGCGATCGCCTCCGCCCTCGCCTCCCCGGCCCTGCGGTCCTTCCTCCCCGACGCCCAGCGCTTTACGGCGGCCGGTCAGGGCGACTTTTCAGGGCTGGGCGCGCTGGGCGCCGCTGCGGCCGCGCTGCGTGCGCAGACCCGGATCTACACGCCCTCGGCGTCCGATCCCGCAGGCGCGCAGCTCGAGGCGTCGGGCGCCCGCGGCGCGCGCGACCTCGCGCTCGGACAGCAGGTCGCCACCGTCAGCGCCTCACGTCTACAGGGCCTTCAGCAGCTGCAGGGCGCAATCGGAACCGCGGCCGACGCCCGCGCGGTGCTGGACCTTCAGGCACGGCTGCAGGCCGAACAGGCCATGATCTCGAACGACCAGGTGCGTCTGCAGGGACTGGCCATGGCGCAGGCGGCCGAGGACCGGATGCAGGTGCAACGCGACCGCGAGACCGCGGCGAAGGCTCACGCCGAAGCTCAGGCGGCGTTTCGGAGCATGACCCAATGAAGCTGCGCTCGCTCGCCCTCTTCTTGCTCTTGAGCGCTTGCGGACAGAGGCCTCCCCAGACGAGCCTCTCGCCGGAAGAGGCAGCCAGGACTGAAGCACTCTGCCGATCGGGTGACCGCTCAGGAGCGGTTTGCGAGCGAGCTCAGAAGGCGTCGGCAACCGCGGAGCATCGCGAGGCGCAGGCTCTGTTCCGGGGGATGAGCGGGTCAGGCCGATGAACCAGCCCGCGATCTTCAGCGATACGTACACGTTCATCGACTCTCAGCTCGACCAGTTCCTCAACACAAGGCTGAACGATGTCATCGCTCAGTCCGCGCCCCCATTGCGGCTTGCGCTTGTCCTCTACGTCATTCTATACGGAATCGCGATCACGCGTGGATCTATTAGTGAACCGTTCACCGACTTCGCCATGAGGAGTGTGAAGTTGGGGTTCATATATGTGCTCGCCACCACCGCGGCCTATTCAAATTGGGTGACCCAGCCGCTATTCCACGTTCTCCCAGACACGCTATCGAAGGCGATTAGCGGCAGCGATACAAGCAACATCGGAGGTTCATTCGACAAGTTCCTCGGATATGGCGGCTACCTTTCTGATAAGATCTCGCAAGATGCAAATTTTGCCAGAGTGGGTGACTACCTCACGGCGGGCGTCGTTTTCGTCGTCACCGTCGTGGCGACCGCCCTGGGCTTCTGCGTCGTTATGTTCGCCAAGGTGGCTCTGGCGCTCCTGGTGGCGCTGGGGCCGATCTTTATCAGCTGCTCGCTCTTCGAGGCGACGCGGCGCTTCTTCTTCGGCTGGCTGGCGCAGGCGGTGAACTACCTCACCCTGTTCGCGCTGATCATCACCGTCTTCGAGCTGGTGCTCGCCCTG
>JASLDZ010000450.1 GCA_030151985.1 Caulobacteraceae bacterium
GGTGGACGACGCGCAGGGTGCGCCCGTCGGGCACGCTCCACAGCTCGTCGGGCGCCTCGTCCAGGCTCTCGTAGAAGGCGTGCTCGCGGGCCTTGAAGGCGGCGTAGTCGGCGGTCTCGGGCAGGCGGCGGCGCTGGCGCAAGCGGTCGAGCAGCTCGCCGTGGCTCGGCCCGTCGCCCAGCCAGGCTGGCTCCAGCCCCCACAGCTCGGCGAAGGCGGTGTTGTGGAACACGAGGTGGCGGTCGGGGCCGAAGATGGCCACGCCGTCGTTCAGCCGGTTGAGCGTGTCCTCCTGCGCGGCGATCACGCGGGTCAGCGCCTCGCGCGCGTCCTCCGCCTCTGTGACGTCGTGCGCGACCGCGCCCGCGCCGCCGCCCTCGAGCGGCGTGGCGCGCACCTCGAAGGCGCGGCGCCGGCCGCCCTGCGTGACCCAGCGCTGCCCCTCGCGCCGCTCTCCGGAGACGGCGGCCTCGGCGGCGAGCTGTTCCACGCCCCGGTCGAAGCCGAGATCGCGCGCCAAGGCGTCCTCCGGCGAGCGCGCTTCCGCGGCGGTGAGCCAGGCGGCGTTGGCCCAGGCGAGCCGCCCGCTGGGGCCCACGATCCACGCCGGGTCCGACTGCGCGTCCAGGAAGGCGGCGAAGCGGGCGGCGGAAGGCAGGCCCTCGCCCTCCTTCACGGAGAGCCGCAGCCAGGCGTAGGCGCCCGCGGTCCGCCCCTCCACGATGACAGCCCCCTGGGGGTCGGGGGCGTTGGCGGGAGCGCCGTGGGGCAGGCGTGCGCGGACCTCGAAGTCGCAGGGCTCGCCCGTGTCGACCAGCGCCTGCAGCCGGCGGGCCGAGGCCGCGTCGGAGCTGTGCAGGGCGGCGACCACCGCGGGCGCATCGGCGTCCGACGCCAGCCCCAGCGCGGTGGCGCAGGCGGCCAGGCTGTCCGGGCCCGACGCCAGGCGGGCGCCGCCGCCCTCCAGCACCACCACGCAGGTGTCGAACGCCTCGGCCGAGGCCTGGGCGCTGTCGGCGCGGTGGGCCAGCGCGATCAGCTGGCCCTGGAGTGTGCGGATGCGGGCGGACGCGCGCCGGCGCTGCGCGATCGCCCACAGGGTGGCGGCCAGCGCGAGGCTCGTGGCGCCGCCGTCGGCGATCAGGGCGGCGTCCAGCGCCATGCTCAGGCGGTCTCTTCGTCCATGCGTCCGCCTCGGAGGAGAGGTCGAGAATCAGGCGAGCCTAGCATGCGTCACGCCGATCCGCGCCTTGCGGCGCTTGACTTCGCCACGACGCGCGGCGCTCTGCCCAGCCCATGGCGCCGCCGGCTCCCGACCTGAAGGCCCAGATCGCCGCCCGCGCCCTGGCGCTGGGTTTCGAGGCCTGCGGCTTCGCGGACGTTTCGGGCGAGTGGACCGAAGGCGAGGGGCTCGCCGCCTTCGTCGCCGACGGCCGGCACGGCGAGATGGACTGGATGGCGCAGACGCTCGAGCGTCGCAGCCACCCCCGCGCCCTGTGGCCCGATGCGCGCTCGGCCGTCGTGGTGGGCATGAACTACGGCCCCGACGCCGACCCGCGCGCGGAGGCCGAGCGGCGGGACGTGGGCGCGATCAGCGTCTACGCCCGGGGCGACGACTACCACGGGCTGATCAAGGGGCGGCTGAAGCAGCTCGCCGGCTGGATCGCCGCGCGGGGCGGCTGCGAGGTGAAGGTCTTCGTCGACACCGCGCCCCTGATGGAGAAGCCGCTGGCGCAGGCGGCGGGGATCGGTTGGCGGGGCAAGCACACCAACCTCGTCAGCCGCGAGTTCGGCTCCTGGCTGTTCCTCGGCGTGATCCTGGCCACCCTTCCGCTCGCCGCCGACCCGCCTGCCGGGGAGGGGGAGGCGTGCGGCTCCTGCACCGCGTGCCTCGACGCCTGCCCGACCGCGGCCTTCGACGGCCCCTATCGCATCGACGCCCGCAAATGCTTGTCCTACCTCACGATTGAGCATGAGGGAGCGTGGCCGCGAGCGTACCGGGAGGCGATGGGCGCGCGCATCTACGGCTGCGACGACTGCCTGGCCGCCTGCCCGTGGAACAAGTTCGCGCAGGTCGCGCGCGAGGGCGCCCTGCACGCGCGGGACGCGTTGCGCGCCCCGGCGCTCTCCGACCTCGCCGCGCTGGACGACGAGGGGTTCCGCGCCCTGTTCCAGCGCAGCCCGGTGAAGCGGATCGGTCGCGAGCGGTTCCTGCGCAACGTGCTCTACGCCATCGGCAACACGGGGGACGCGCGCCTGGCATCCTCCGCCGAGCTGCTGCTCCGCGACCCCTCGGCGCTGGTGCGCGGCGCGGCGGCGTGGGCGTTGTCGCGCCTGCTCGCGCCCGAGGCCTTCGCGGCGCTCCGCGCGTCGCACGCGCCGAGCGAGCCGGATGCGGCCGTTCGGAGCGAGTGGGCGGCCGGTTGATCAGCGGGCGGGGCTGGCGCGAGCGGCCTCCAGGCGGGGGGAGGGGGCCTCCGGCGGCTTGAGCGCCGCCATCAGGGCGGCCTCGAGGGCGGCGAGGTCGTCCGGCGCCGTCACCTTGGCGCCGGCGCGGGTGACGTA
>JASLDZ010000020.1 GCA_030151985.1 Caulobacteraceae bacterium
CCCGCCAAGGCCGCGCCTCAGCCGAAGCCGCCGCAGCCGACCCTGGCTAAGCCCTCGCGCCCCCGCGCTCGTGCGGACCGACCGGACGCCCTGCCCGCCTCCGACGGGGAAGACGACGACGCGCCGACGCCCGCGCCCAGCGAGGCCGAACTTGCGGGCGCCGCCTCCGCCGGGTCGGGCACGGGCCGAGGCGGAGGGCCTTGCGACATGGGCGCGCGGGTGCAGGCGGCGCTGCGCGGCGATCCGCTGGTGCGCGCCTCCGCGCTGACCGGGGCGGCGCCGGGGCAGGCGCTGTGGGTGTGGAACGGCGACTGGGTTCGCTCCGGCGGCCAGGACGGCAAGGGCCTGGCCGCCGTGCGCGAGGCGATCCTGTGGGAGGTGGGCTTCGCGCCGCCCGAATGCCGCACCGCGCCCGTGCGCGGGCTCGTGCTGATCACGCTCGACGCGGCGGCGGGAACGCGACGCCTCGTTCTCGGCGCGCAGAACTGGCGCTGGGCCGACCTTCTGCACCCGCGTCGCGACCCGCGGGCGGCGGCCGAGGCGCCGGCGTTGCGGCCCGCCGCGCGCTGAGGCGCGACGGGGCCGGTACGCTGGAGCCCTAGGCGAGCACCACGAGCACGACGCGGCGGTTCTGCGCGCGGCCGGCCCGGCTCTTGTTCGAGGCCACCGGCGCCTCGTCGCCGTAGGAGATGGTCGCCATGCGGTTCAGCGCGACGCCCTGCTGGTTCATGAACAGGCGCACGGCCTCGGCCCGCTCCTCGCCCAGCTTCTTGTTCACGTCCTTGGAGCCGGTGGAGTCGGTGTGGCCCTGGATCTCGACGTAGACGTTGCGGTTGTCCGCCTTCAGCTTGGAGGCGAAGTCCTGCAGCCGGGTCTGCGCCTCGGGCGACAGCTTGGAGCTCTCGACCGGGAACTTCACCGAATCGTCCGACAGCACCATCTGGTACAGGAACTTGCCCTCGGCCAGCTTGCCGGCGGCGGTGGCGCGGTCCAGCGCGTCCTTGCTGGTGCGGTCGAGGTCGGCGAGGTGCGCCTCGTGCGCGTTCACCTGGCCCTGGGTGGTCGACAGCTTGCTGTCCACCGCCCCGACCTGTTCGTTGACGTATCCCTTGGTGGCGCAGCCGGCGAGGGTGAGGGCGCCGAGCGCCAGGGCCATGGCGACGACGGGCGTCTTCTTGTTCATTTCGCTCTCCTGCCCGCCCCAGGCCGTGCGCTTTTACCGCACCCGGCTCCGCTTGCCGACTCCGAAACGTAACACGGCGGACATCCCACGCGCGGAGGCGGCCCTCGCGCGTGCTAGGCTTGCGCCCGTCGGCCCGCGATTCGGCCGCGGAGAACGCCCTTGCCGGCCTTCAGCGCCTACGAATTCTTCTGCGGGGGCGGCATGGCGCGGGCCGGGCTCGGGTCCGGTTGGGACTGCCTGTTCGCCAACGACATCGACCCCCGCAAGGCGCGCGCCTACGCCGAGAACTGGGGCGCCGAAGGGCTGGCGTGCGGCGACGTCGCCCATGTGACGCCCGGCGAGCTGCCCGGCCGGGCCGACCTCGCCTGGGCCTCCTTCCCCTGCCAGGACCTGTCGCTGGCGGGCGCGGGCGCGGGCCTGGGCGCGGCCGACGCGAACGCCGCCACCCGCTCGGGCGCCTTCTGGCCGTTCCGCCGGCTCCTGCGGGCGCTGGAGGCGGAAGGCCGCGCGCCTCCCCTGCTCGTGCTGGAGAACGTGCTGGGCGTGCTCACCGCGGCCGGCGGCGCGGACTTCGAGGCCCTGGTCTCCACCCTGGCCGAAGGCGGCCGTCGCGTGGGCGCGCTGGTGATCGACGCCCGGCGCTTCACGCCGCAGTCGCGGCCCCGGGTGTTCCTGGTCGCCTTCGCGGGCGAGCCGCCGCCGCACCTGGTCGGGCCGCGACCCCAGCCCCCGTGGACGCCTCCCGCGCTCCAGGCGGCGCACGACCGCCTGCCGGCCGCCCTTCGGCGCAGCTGGGCCTGGTGGAGGCTTCCCGAGCCGCAGGCCCCCGCCGTCTCGCTGGCGCAGGTGGTCGAAGAGAGCCCCTGCGGCGTCGCGTGGCGAACGCCGACGGAGATCGCCGCCATCGTGGCCAGCATGAGCCCGGCCAACCGGGCGAAGCTCGACGCCGCCCGCGAGGCCTCCCGCCGCGGACCGCGCCAGGTCGGCTTCCTCTACCGCCGCACGCGGCCCGACGGCGCGGGCGGCCGGATCGTGCGGGCGGAGGCGCGTTTCGACGGGACGGCGGGCTGCCTGCGCACGCCCGCGGGCGGCTCCTCGCGCCAGACGCTCCTGCTGGTGGAGGATGGCCGCCTGCGCGCCCGCCTGATCACCGCGCGCGAGGCGGCGAGGCTGATGGGGCTTTCGGACGATTACCGACTGCCCGCCCGCTACAGCGAGGCCTACCACGTGGTCGGCGACGGGGTCGCGCCGCCCGTGGTCCGCCACCTCGCCGCCGGTCTGCTGGAACCTCTGGTCGAGAGCCTGCGCGCCGGGGAGGCGCGGGCGGCGGCCTGAGCCTAGGGCGCGACGGGGCGGGGCGGCGGGTTTCCGACTCCGCGCGCCGGAACGCCGGCCCCCGCGGCGGCGGGAGCGGGCGAGCCGGCGTTGGGATCACCCCGGTTCCAGCCGGCCTGCGGCGCGGCCTTGTGCCCCGTCGCCGCCCGCCAGAGGATGGCGCCGCCGAGCACGACCACCACGATCGCCAGGATCACCCACAGCTCCACGCGAGTGCGGTCCTCCTGCGCGTCGTGCGCGTGGGCGTAGTCGGGCTTCTTGTCGGGATCGGCGGCCATGGGCGGAACTCCGTCAGGCCGCCGCGGCCTGGGTGACGAAGCGCTGGTGACGGAAGTCGAGCCATTCGCGCGTAGGACCGTAGAAGGCGATCTGCCCCGCTTCCAGCTCCAGCACCTTGTTGCAGACGCGCTCGACGAGGTTGAAGTCGTGCGTGCCCATGATGACGATGCGCGCCTTCTTGACGAACTCCATCATCCGGTCGCCGGCCTTCTGCACGAAGGCGTAGTCGCCGGCGCTCAGCCACTCGTCCAGCACCAGGATGTCGGCTTCGAACTCGGTGGCGCAGGCGAACATCAGCCGCGCCATCATGCCCGCCGAGTAGGTCTTCACCGGCAGGCGCACGAAGTCGCCCAGCCCGGAGAACTCCACGATGGAGTCGATCCGCTCGTTGATGACGCGGTCCGGGATCATGCGCATCTGGCCGATCTTGCGGATGTTCTGCAGCCCGGTGGACTCGACGTCGAGGCCGGAGGCGTGGGCGATCATGGAGGTGAGGGAGCCCTTCACGTCCACCCGGCCCTTGGCGGGCTCGTAGACGCCCGCGATCACCTTCAGCAGCGAGGTCTTGCCCGAGCCGTTATGGCCGACCAGCGCCAAGCGGTCGCCGTCCTGTACCTCGAAGCTGACGTTTTCGAGCGCGCGCACGACGGTGACGTCGGACTGGCCCTGGTACAGCTTGCCGCCGATGGCGAGGTTGAACACCGCCGTGCGCAGCGACTGCGCCCGGACGCTGTAGATCTGGTAGTCGAGGGTGACGCCGGTCAGTTTGACAAAGCTGCTCAACGGACCGCTCCCTCAGAGCCAGAACACGACGCGACGGCGGTACAACGCCATCAGGGCGAAAGCGATCACCACCAGCACGCCCAGGAAGGCGAGCGAGAACACCCAGTGCTCCATCGCCACCGCCCGGCCGAGGAGCGGCTGGCGCACGAGCTCCAGCAGGTGCGCATAGGGATTGGCCTCCAGGAACACCCGTCGCGGGCCCTGCATCTGGGCGGGCACCCAGAAGATCGGCGTCACGAAGAACAGCACCTGCACCGAGAACTGCACGAACTGGTTGATGTCCCGGAACCGGGTCGAGGGGATCGCCACGATCAGGCTCATGAAGAAGCCGCACGCCAGGGTGATCGCCAGCCCGGGGATCAGCTCCCAGGTCGGTATGGAGCCGAGCCGCAGCACCCCCAGCACGATCCAGAAGGCGATCAGCTGCGCCATGAAGTTGATGAACGCGCGGTGCATCATCAGGAAGACGTGGAAGGTCAGCGGCAGCTTCTGCGTGTGCATGAGCCCGCCCGACCCGATGAAGACGCCGGCGGCCTCGCCCAGGAGGGCGCCCATGATCGACCAGCTCAGGATGCCCGAGATGATCAGGGCGAAGTTCTGCTGGAAGTTCTGACCCAGCAGGCCGCCGAACACGAACGACAGCGAGAAGGAGATCGCGAGCAGGTTGGCCGACAGCCAGAACGGGCCCAGCACCGTGCGCCGGAAGCGGGCGATCACCTGCTCCCAGCCGACGCGCAGCCACAGGGGCGCAAGCTTCGCGCCGTCCACGAAATCCTTCAGCGCGGCGGAAACAGGATTCATGCGTCAGGCGATCCGACAGGCCGTGCCGTCCCAAGATGGCGGACGGAGGAGAAGGCGAGGGTGAGGCGAGGGCGGGACCGCCCTTCTGGTCGCTTTGGGTCCGGCAGGATCGGCCTCTCGATACGCAAAGGCCCGCCCCGCCCCGCAGGCCGCGCGCCGTCCGAACACCCCGGCGGGCAGCTACCAGATCGGCCCTGGCCACACAACCCGTGGGGGCTTGGCCGCGGCGGGAGCACGAGGGCGGCTCTAGGCGGAGCGCTTGCGCAGCACCGCCACCTTGGGGATGTTCGCCTGCCCGGCGAACGGCTGGTTCACCACGAAGGCGAACTCAACCTCCGCGCCCAGGGCCTCCAGCCCTTGCAGCTCGGGTGCCTCGAGCGGCGGGAAGCGGCCGTTGCGGAACCAGTGGTCGACCAGGTGCGCGGTGGTCACCGTGGCGGGCAGGTCGGCGTAGAACGGCGATTGCCAGTGCAGGTCCTCGACGATGTAGAGCCCGCCGGGCGCCAAGTGCGGGAACAGCACCTTTAAGGCCAGCTGCTGGTGGAACGAGGCGTGGCTGCCGTCGTCGATGACGAGGTCGAAGGTCTCGCCGCCCGCCGCGCGCTCGAGGTCGGCCTCGACGCCGGAGTCCCCGCGCGTGAACACGAACCGCGGGTCGCGGATGGAGGAGAAGTCGCTGATGTCGAACCCGTGCACCACCGCGCTGGGGAAGTAGCGCAGCCACATGTCGACCGAGGGCGCTGCGGCGATCGGGCGGTCGGGGTCGCCCCCGACCTCGGGCCCGCCGGCGCACAGGCCGATCTCCATCATCCGCCGCAGGCCCTGGCGGCGCGGTTGTAGAAGGAGGTCGTAGAGCAGCGTATAGGCGTGCGGCTCCGGATGGGCGGTCCCCTTATCCGACTGGAAGGCGTTCGCCAGCGCGGTCAGGTGCAGCGCCTCCGGAGCGGGGTCGGTGCGGTCCATGACGATCTCCGGGGCGCGGGTGCGACCCGCGGAGCGGTCCTTCTAGAAGGCGCGGAGCCCGCGCGGCAAGACGGCAGGCGGCGAGGAGACACGGTTGCGGATCAAGCTGTTCCAGACCTCCGACGCCTACGCCTATTTCGACATGCTGGGCGCCACCTCGCAGACCGCGCGCGCCTTCTGTCGCCGGGCCGACGTCGCCTACGAATGCTTCATCGGCGTCCGACGGGGGTGGCAGGGGTGGCACGCCACCTACAACCGCATCCCTTATATGTTCGACCTCCTGATGGAGGGCTACGACGGCTGGGTCCTCTACATGGACGCCGACGCCTATGTGAACGACCTGGACTTCGACCTGCGGAGCTACCTGGCCGACAAGGGCGGCTACGCGCTGATCGGCGCGCGGGCGGGCGGCAGCGACTTCTACTGGGACCTGAACATCGGCGTCCTGCTGATGAACATGGGCCACCCGCTGATGAAGGAGCTGGCGCGCGAGTGGTACGCCTACCTCTCGCGCTACGACCTCACCACCGACGCCTCCGGCTGGGCCGAGCGCATCTCGGACGACCAGGCCATGCTGCAGGAGCTCCTGGCCCAGCGGCCGCAGAGCGAGGCCGCGGTGCTCCACGAGTCGTGGGACTTCATCAACTCCCACTACGCCAGCTTCGTGCGCCAGCTCATGCGCTCCACCGACCTGCCCTTTCCCGACCGCGTTGCGGCGCTGCAGGCGCGTGTCGCCGAGGTCATGGCGACGCAGGGCTGACGCCGGCCCCTGGCGTCGCTTGCCGCCGTCCGGGCGAGCCGGTAAGCGGCCGGTGTGGCAGCAGGGACGTTCGGGTGCAGACGCTGGCTTTCGACCCGACGGCGTTCGTCGAGACCCTGTACCTGTCGCTCCTCGGCCGTGAAGCCGACGCGGGGGGTCTGTCCGACAAGGTGAAGCGGTTGAGGTCGGGCGCCGTCACGCCGGGTGGCCTGATCGACGAGTGCCTTCATGCCGAGGAGTTCGCCTACCACCTGCCGGAGTTCATGCATCGTCTGGGGATCGCCGCGAGGCGCGGCCTACTGAACGACGTCACCCAGCACGGCGAGCTGCAGCTCCTGCTCCGCCGGTGGCTGGAACACACCGCCGTCGCCCGCTTCGTGGTCGACGTCGGCGCGCGCGGGCGCAACCGCTCCAACTCCTACGACCTATGCCGGTGGTTTGGGTGGCGCGCGCTGTTGGTGGAGGCGAACCCTATGCTTCTCCCCTCGATCGCCGCTGAGTTCGAAGGGCTGGACGTGGAGATCGCGAGCGTGGCCGTCTCCGACTACAACGGGTCGGCCCAGCTCACGATCGGGGTGAACGACGACGTCTCCTCGCTGGAGCCGCACATGGCGCAGGCGTGGGGCGAGACCAAAGGGCTGGTGGAGGTCGAGGTTCGCCGCCTGCCCGACCTCCTGGCCGAGCGCCACGTCCCCGAGCGCTTCGACCTTCTGTCGCTCGACATCGAGGGGCAGGACGTGCGGGTCCTGAACGACCTGGCGAACGACGGCCGCTTCAAGCCGACCTGGGTGTTCCTGGAGGCGTCCTTCGACTTCGCGACCAAGCGGCTCGAGGATGTGGGCTGCGGGGAGGCGGCGCTGCGCGACTACGCGCTCGTGGGGGCCACCCGAGCGAACCTCCTGCTCAGGCGGCGCTAGGCGCCTCGCCCCGGGCGAGCGCCTCGGAGATCTCCCGCAGGCGGCCGAGCGCGACAGGCGTGACGTCCTCGATCCAGAAGCCCGGCTTGGCGGCGGCGAAGCCCTGCGCGGTCAGCCTGGCGATCTCTTCGTTGTCCAAGCCCAGCGCGCGGGTGATCGCCTCGGCCACGGCGAAGCGGTCCGCATAGTCCGTGGAATATCGGCGCCGCGCCACGTCCGCCGCCAGGTCGTTGACGAGGCTGGAGAACCGCTGCTCGGCGATCACGACCGCGGTCGTGTCGTCGATGTAGTCGGCCATGGCCGTGTTGGCGGTGGTCACGGGCAGGCAACCGTAGCGGATGGCCTCCAGCAGCGGCGCGTTCTGCCCTTCCGCGATGGTGGTGCAGAGATAGAAGTCCGCGCCGTTGAACAGGGCGCCCATCTCCTCGTCGGTCCAGAAGCCGCCGCAGAGGATGATGCGGTCGTCGCGCACGCAGTGCGGCCGACCGAGGATCAGCCGCAGCTGGTGGTAGAGGTAGCCGACGGGCTTCTCCACGATGCCCGAGGTGATCAGCTTGATCACCAGCACCGCGTCGTCCCGCCCCTCCATCGCCAGCAGGAAGCCGTCGATCATGTTGGCGAGGTTCTTGCGCCGGTCGTAGGGGTTCAGCACCGAGACGAAGACGCGGCCGCCGGTCTCCAGCACCCGCTTCAGCCTGGGCTGCTCGCCGAGCGGCTTGGCGTGGCGGCGCTCCAGCTCCTCCCAGTCGTCCTCAATGTCGGCGTCGTAGCCGCCCACCACGAAGTTGGAGGAGGAAGAGACCAGCTCGCAGGAGAGCGCGTCCGCCGGGATCTCCCACGCCGCCGCCTTGCCGGCGGAGCGGTCGCCCAGCGCCGGGAACACGGGGGAGGGCACGAAGCGCACGTTCTCGAAGCCGTGCTCGTGCAGCACGCGCTGGGTGAAGCGGCAGGGGGCCCAGATCTCGTCGCACAGGCTGAGCATGGTCGTCTGCTCGCCCAGAACCGGATCCTGGCCGAGGCCGGGGCCGCTGAGCACGTCGAACTCCCAGGCGAAGCAGGCGATGTTGTAGGCGCCGCGGATGGGCCGGATGTCCTCGGTCGATCGGAAGATCAGGTGCGGGTGCCGAGGACCGTCCAACCCCACGGCGGCCGCGAAGGCCGGGCCCTTGAACTGCTCGGGGTGGGCGATCTCGATCGGGTCGGCGCCCGCCTCCTTCAGCATGCGGGTGAAGTTGCGCGCCGCGAAGCCGTAGGAGTAGTGCGTCCGACCGAGCGCGGCCGTGCCTGTCGCGCCGACCGGCTTGGACAGCAGAACCTTCAGCGGCGGCTCGACGGGAGCGCCCACGTCGCGCGCCATCACACCACCTCCACGAACACGCCTCGGCAGGCCGCCCAGCGCGACAGCTCGCGCGCGGCCGCCGCTCGGCCCTGGACGTCGCTGACATGGACGTAGTGCGCCAGACCTCCGGAATCGGCGGGCCGGCCGAGCAGGGTCTGGTAGGCGTGTTGCACGAAGTCGGCGGTGGGGCGGCCCTCCCACTCCGCCAGGGCGAACGGCGCCAGCGGCCGGTGGCCGTCGTTGAGGGTCGGCAGCGCCTTCAGGCGGTTCCAGACCCCGCTGGTGAGCGAGGCGCCCAGGCGCGCGCCGTAGCCTACGCGGCGGGCCTTGAACTCGTCGGATTCCAGGATGAAACGGCGCAGGTCCAGCACGGTGATCTCGCCCGACTCCAGCTTCGGCAGGTACCCGCGTCGCGCCCCTGTCTCGGGCAGGCGGCGCAGATACTCGAAGAAGGCGACCTCCAGCTGGTGCAGGGGGGGCGCGGTCAGGAAGGCGGCGAAGCCGTCCAGCCGCTCCGGCTGCTCGCCTTCCGGCGCATCCAGCAGCACCTCCACCGGCGCGCCGCGGCGCATCTCGTCCGCAGAGGCGGGGGCGTGGAAGTTCGGCACGAGCGCGCCGTCCTCCAAGCGTTCGATCCTAACCGCGGGGTCGCCGGCCCTCAGCCGAGCCGCGACCGCCGAGTCCACCGCCATGCGAAACCAGACCCGGTCGGAGGGGCCGTCCATGGGCGGCGGGGGCAGGGGCGCGGGGCGGCCGAGCTCGCGCAGCAGCCGGCGCCGCGCGCGGGCGTGGAAGGCCATCGACGGCGGCGCGCCCGTGCCAATCTTCTCGAGGTCGCAGGCCGCCGTCGCGACGAGCGCGCCGGACACGAAACAGCCGACCACGGGCGTGTAGAGGCGGTCCCAGGGCCACGCGGACCAGCCGACCACCTCGTCGGACGGGAGCAGGGTGAACATCGCCCTACGCCTCCACCCGGCTCTCGAGGCGCAGGAAGGCGTCCCGGAACTGGCCGTAGCAGCGGCTCCACGAGAAGTAGGACCGCCACGCCTCCAGCGTCTCGCCCGAGCGGCTCACGTGCGTCGGTCCCGCCGCCAGCGCCGCCTCGAGCGCAGGCACGAAGGAGTCCAGCCGCTGGGGGTCGAAATAGTGCGCGAAGTCGCGCCCGACCTCCGGCAGGGAGGACGAGGCCGTGGTGACCAGCGGCGCCCCCAGCGATATCGCCTCGGCCACCGGCAGCCCGAAGCCCTCGTAGACGGACGGGTAGACCACCGCCGCGGCGTGCTTCAGCAGCCGGTACTTCACCGCCTCGGTGACGAAGCCGGTCTGCAGGATGCGGCCGGCTGCGGCGAGCTCGCCCAAGCCGCGCTTCTCGATCTGCTGCTCGAAGGCGTCGCCCCACCCGACCCGGCCGCCGAACACCACGCGGTAGCGCCGGGCGAAGTCCGGGTCGCGCTCGAGCATCTCCAGCACCACGCCCACGTTCTTGCGCGGCTCCAGCGTGCCGAGCACGAAGACAAAGGGCTCCACGTCCCAGGACGCGTCGCGCACGCCCGGCGGGATATGCGACCAGTCGACCCCCAGGTGCGCGACCACCACGGGGCTCTTCGCGTACGCCTCTGGGTAGAAGTCCGCGACGTCGACGGCGGTGGAGTGCGAGACGCAGAAGATCACGTCGCTTGACATCAGGTCGCCGTAGAAGCGGGTCTGGTGATAGGCGTTGGCGTCGCTGGTGTGGTGCTGGGGCGTCACCAGCGTGGTCAGGTCATGGACGATCTGGCCCTCCACGGGGAACAGCCGCCTGGCGTACTTCATGTTGCAATGCAGGCCGAAGACGCTCTGCCCCGGTGCGCGCCGCGTTAGCAACGGCTCGAACAGGTAGCGCCCCGCGGCCCAGCGGATCATCGAGCCCGTGCGCTCCTTCAGGAGGTGCTCCACGAACCAGACGGGCGCCTCGTGGCGGTTGTAGAAGAAGGCGGGCTCGATCGTGGGGTCGCCCAGCATCTCCTCGCACAGTTTGGCCACCACCTGGGGAATCCCGGTGTACTCGACCTCCTGCAGCGGAGCGATGTCGATGTAGAACCGCGGCTTGGCTCGCGGCGCCTCGGAACGCTCGGGCGGTCTGACCGGAGACCGGGCCTGAGGCGGGAGCGGGCTTTCGGCGGCCTCGGGCATGGGAGCTTGGGACTGCGACGCGGAAACGGACGCCCCTCGCGCGCCCACCCGCCTTCTATCGTCCGGCCGCCGGGTTTGTCGCGTCCCCATTTCGGGCCGGCAGGGGGCGAGCGCCGCTGGCTCCCCGGAGCGGGGCTTGGTAGACGGACCCGCCCAGCCCATGCCGCACGTCGCCTTCCTCCACGAGCGTTTCCTGTTCCGTCACGGGCACGACCGCACCATGCTGCTGCACGGGCGCGAGCTGGTGCGGCGCGGCTGGGAGGTCAGCTTCGTCGCCTTCGCCGCCGACCGGGCGGTGATCGAGGCCATGGGCGCGCGGGCGATCGTCCTGCCGCCGGGGGCCGCGGGTTACGACACGCTCGACGCCTACGCCTGCGACCTCCTGGCCGACCGCTGGTTCGACCTCTTCCCCGACGGCGCGCCCGACGTGGTGGTCAATGGCGGCTGGCCCTTCTACGCCTTCAACGCGGCCGCCGAGGCGCGGGGAGGGGCGGCGGTGGTGTTCGACGCGGGGGCCACGCCCCTGGACGGGGTCCCGCTCGACGGACTGCCGGTGCAGCTGAAGCTGCGCGCGCTCCGACGCGCGCACATGCGCGAGGCCCGGCGGACGGTCTCGGTCTCCTGGTTCATCTCGGGCACGCAGACCCGCGCCGACGCGCCCGAGGTCCCCAATGCCGTGGTGCTGAACGCGGTGGACCACATCGTCGAGCCCCTGTGGGAGGGCGATGGGGGCGAGGCCGCCATGCAGGCCCTTCTGGAGTCGGTGCGGAAGGGCGCCGAGGGCCGCAAGGTCCTGCTCCACCTCGGCCGGTGGGAGGGCGGCTACAAGAACCGCGCCGGCGCGCTGGAGGTGCTGAGCCGGCTGCGCGAGCGCTCGGACGCGGTCATGGTGGTGCTGGCCGAGGACGACCCCGAGCTTCCCGCCGACCTCGCCCCCTCCGTGGTGTTCGCCGGTTTCCCGGGCGACGGCGGCCTGCGCGCGCTGATGGCCGGGGCGGACGCGGGGATCAGCGCCTCCCTGTGGGAAGGCTTCAACCTGCCGCTGGCGGAGATGCACTTCCTGGGCCGGCCCGCCCACGCCCTGCACCTGGGCGCGCACCGCGAGGCGGCGATCGATCCAGCCTTCCTCCACCTCACGATCGACGCCCTCGCGCAGGTGCTGGCGCGGGAGTTCGACGGTTCCGGCCCCGTCGTCACGCCCGAGGCGCTGACCGCGTACCGGGCGCGCATGGCGTGGTCCCGGGCGGCGGGAGAGCTGGAGGCGGTGCTGTACGCGGCCCTGGTGGAGAAGCGCGCCGCGACCCCCGTCCACAGCCTGGCGCTGGACGTCACCAACGCCGCGCGCGACCCCGCCAACAGCGGCGTCGTGCGGGTGACGCGCCAGCTCGCGCGCGCGCTCCAGCCCTATGTCCGCACGCTGTTCCTGACCTGGGACGAGGCGCTGGGCGGCTACCGCACCCTGTCCCACGAGGAGGCGGCGCGGCTGGGGAGCTACGGCGGCCCGGCCATCGAGGGCGACGACGACCCGGTCCCGCTCGCCCGCTGGCTGGCCTCGCGCAGCCTGACGGCGGCCTCCCTGGCGTGGCTCGCGCCCGAGACGGGGCTGCAGGCGCGCGGCGCCGCGGTGGCGGACTGGGCGGCGCGCGAACGGATCGCCTACGCCGCCGTCCTGCACGACCTCATCCCGCTTTCGCACCCCCAGTTCTGCGCGCCGGACATCGTGGCGGGGTTCCCGGACTACGGCCGGTTCCTGCGCGGCGCGGCGCGGGTTCTGGCCAACTCGCACACCACGGCGCGGGCCTGGCTCGAGCACCTGGGGCCGCACGGGCCGGAGGTCCTGGTCGAGCCCCTGGCCGGCGACTTCGGGCCGCGACAGGGCCCCAAGCCGCCCGGGGCCCCGGAGCCGGTCCGCATCCTCTGCGTCTCCACCTTCGAGCCGCGCAAGAAC
>JASLDZ010000048.1 GCA_030151985.1 Caulobacteraceae bacterium
TGCCGCTCGGCGGGTCGAACGAGATCGGCATGAACTTCAACCTCTACGGCTTCGGCCCGGCGCACGACCGGCGCTGGATCGTGGTCGACCTGGGCGTCACCTTCGGCGACCAGGCGACGCCGGGCGTCGAGATCATCCTGCCGGACCCGGCGTTCATCGAGGAATACGCCGACCGGATCCTCGGCATCGTGCTCACCCACGCCCACGAGGACCACATCGGCGCCGTGGCGTGGCTGTGGCCGCGGCTGAAGGCGCCGATCTACGCCACGCCCTTCACCGCTTTCATCCTGCGCGAGAAGCTGCGCGAGGCCGACCTCTTGGACGAGGTGAAGATCCACGAGGTGCAGCTCGGCGGCGACCTGAAGCTCGGGCCGTTCGAGATCGAGCTGGTCTCCATGACCCACTCGACGCCTGAGCCAAACGCGCTGGCGATCAAGACGCCGCTGGGGCTGGTGCTCCACACCGGCGACTGGAAGATCGACTCCGACCCGATCGTGGGTCCGCCCACGGACATGGACCGCCTGCGCCAGCTTGGCGACGAGGGCGTGCTGGCGATGACCTGCGACAGCACCAACGTCTTCGTCGACGGCGTCGCAGGCTCCGAGGCGGAGGTGCGGGAGAAGCTGTCTCAGCTCCTCGCCACGCTCAAGGGCAAGGTCGCGGTCGGCTGCTTCGCCTCCAACGTCGCGCGGATGGACAGCGTGATCCGGGCCGCGGAGGCGAACGACCGGCGCGTGTGCCTGCTCGGCCGCTCGATGCACCGCATGGCCGCCGCCGCCAAGCACGTGGGCCTGCTCAAGGACGTGCAGCCCTTCGTCACGGACGCGGAGGCCGGTTTCTTCCCCAACGACAAGGTGCTCTACCTCTGCACCGGCAGTCAGGGCGAGCCGCGCGCCGCCCTCAGCCGCATCGCCGACGGCACGCATCCGCACGTGACGCTGGGGCAGGGCGACCACGTGGTGTTCTCCAGCCGCCAGATCCCGGGCAACGAGGTCTCCATCCGCTCGCTGCAGAACCGCCTGTCCGACCGCGGCGTGCGCCTGCACACGGAGAAGGAGCACCCCGGCATCCACGTCTCCGGCCACCCCTGCCGCGACGAGCTGCGCCAGATGTATCAGTGGGTGCGCCCGCAGATCGCGCTCCCGACCCACGGCGAACGCCGCCACGCGCTGGAGCACGTCGCCCTGGCCAAGGAGATGCAGACGCCCCAGGCGCTCGCCGCCCGCAACGGCGACATGGTCCGCATCGCGCCCGGCCGGGCGGAGGTGATCGACGAGGTGAAGTCCGGCGTCCTCTACGTCGACGGCGGCGTGCTGACGGAGGAGAACTCCGAACCCATGCGCGAGCGCCGCCACGCCGCGTCGAACGGCCTCCTGCTCGTGGCGGTGACGCTGGACCGCCGCGGCAAGCTGGCGGCGGACGTGGGCATCACCTCGGTGGGCCTGCCGGGCGACGAGGACTACCCGCTGGACGAGGCCCTCGACGACCTCGGCGACGACGCCCAGAACGCGGTCAACGCGCTGAAGCCCGCCGACCGCGAGGACGACCGCAGCGTGCAGCAGGCGGTGGCGCGCGTGCTGAAGAAGTCCAGCCAGCGCATCTGGGAACGGCGCCCGGTCGTCGAGACGATCGTCACCCGCCTGGGCTGAGGGTCGCCCGTCCGTGGCCCTCCACATCATCAAGCTCGTCGTCGGCTTGGACACGCTGGACGAGCTCCTGGCCTGGCGCAAGGCGCGGGAGCGGCACGAGCCGGAGTGGTTCGTGCAGACGCGGATGACGCCCAAGCGCGCGGAAGAGGTGGAGGACGGCGGCTCGATCTATCGCGTGATCAAGGGCGTGATCGTCGCGCGCCAGCGGGTGCTGCGGATCGAAAGCCACGGGGAGGGGCAGGCCAAGCGCTGCCGAATCTTCGTCTCGCCCGAGGTGGTGCGCACCGCGCCGCTGTTCCACCGCCCGTTCCAGGGCTGGCGCTACCTGCAGCCGAAGGACGCGCCTGCGGACCTCTCCGAGGCCGGGGAGGCGGCGGCGAGCATGCCGGCGGAGCTGGTGGCGCAGCTGCGCGATCTGGGCGCCTGGTGAGCGCAGGCGGCTGACCGCCTGTTCGCGGCCCGCGCTTGGAGAGCCCGTCCTTGCATGCTTAGCTTCCGGTGGGGAGCGGGGGCTTTCGATGCTGAGGACGATCTTCTGCGCGGCCGTGCTGGCGGCCGCGGCGCCGGCGTGGGCGGACGACGCCGCGTCCATGCGCGCCCTGCACGCGCTCGCGGCCGCCGCGCCCAAGCCGGCGCTCACCTACGCCTACGGCGACGCCCCGCAGCAGGTGGGCGAGCTGCGGCTGCCCGCGGGCAAGGGGCCGTTCCCCGTCATGGTGCTGATCCATGGCGGCTGCTGGGAGGCGGGCATGGGGAGCCCCGCCGAACTCGCGCCGCTGGCGGTGGCGCTCGCCCGCCGCGGCGTCGCCACCTGGAGCCTGGAGTACCGCCGCGTCGGCGAGCCCGGCGGCGGCTATCCCGGCACCTTCTCCGACGTCGCCGCGGGTGTGGACGCGCTGCGGACGCTGGCGAAGACGCAGCCGCTCGATCTCTCGCGCGTCACCGTGGCCGGACACTCGGCCGGAGCGCACCTGGCGCTGTGGGCGGCCTCGCGCCCCCGGCTCCATGATCCGCTGGCGGGCGCCGATCCCCTGCTCGTCCGCGGTGCGGCGGCCATCGACGGGCCGGGCGCGCTGGCCCCCTTCGTGGGCGTGGACGCGGAGGTCTGCGGCCACCCCGTGATGGTGCCGCTCATGGGGGGCACGCCGGCGGAGAAGCCGGCGGCCT
>JASLDZ010000100.1 GCA_030151985.1 Caulobacteraceae bacterium
CAGCCACTCCAGGATGGCGGGGCCCTGGGTCAGTACGGCGCCGTCGGCGACCAGCACCGGCACGCGGCCGTGCGGGTTGAGCTTGAGGTGCGGCCCCTCCAGCTGCTCGCCCGCCACGATGTTCACGGGGACCGTCTCGAACGCCAGGCCCTTCCAGTGCAAGGCGATCCGCACCCGCCAGGTGGGGCTGGAGCGCCAGTAGCCGTGCAGGACGAGATGCATGGGTCAGACCACCGTGAAGGCGACGGGGGGCAGGTCGGCGACCTGGCCCTCCACCCGCTGGCCGCGGGCAATGGGGCCGACGCCCTCCGGCGTGCCGGTGAAGATCAGGTCGCCCGCCTTCAGCGCCCACAGCTTGGACGCCTCGGCGATGATCTCCGCCACGCTCCAGATCATGTCGGCGAGGTCGCCGTTCTGCTTCGTCGCGCCTTCGACCGAGAGGCGGATGCGGCCCTGCGGCGGGGGGGCGCCCTCCGCGCGGCGAATGAGGCCGAGCGGGGCGGAATGGTCGAACGTCTTGGCCGCGTCCCAGGGCTGGGCGGCCTTCTTGGCGAGACCTTGCAGGTCGCGCCGCGTCAGGTCCACGCCCGCCGCGTAGCCGAACACGAGGTCGAGCGCGCGGTCGGCGGCCACATCGCTCCCGCCGGACCCCAGGGCGACCACCAGCTCGATCTCGTGGTGGAGGTCGGAGGTGGCGGGCGGGTAGGGGACGTCGCGGCCGCCGGTCACGACCGCGTCGGCGGGCTTGGTGAAGAAGATCGGCGGCTGGTCCTTGGCGTCGCCGCCCATCTCCCTGACGTGCGCGCCGTAGTTGCGGCCGACGCAGAAGATGCGCCGCACGGGGAAGTCGCCGACGCCCTCCACCGGCGCGGTCGGCTGCTGTGGGGCGGGGAACACGAGGTCGGCCATGGCGGGCGGTCTAGCGCCGAACGGCGGGCCTGTCATTGCGGGCGGCGGGCGCAGCCGCGATGATCGCGCCGCCGCTTCAGGAGTTCCGCTCATGCTTGCCGCCGCCCGCCTCTGGCTCGCTCTCGCCGCGCTGAACGGCCTGATGGGGGTGGCCGCGGGTGCGTTCGGGGCGCACGCGGCGAAGGACGCCATGGCCAAGGAGCTGTTGCGGACCGGGGCGCAGTACCAGCTGATCCACGCCGCCGCAGCCCTCGCATGCTTCGCGCTGATGCGCACGATCGTGGGGCCCGCCAACGCGGCGGGCTGGCTGTTCGGCGCGGGAGGCCTCCTGTTCGGCGGCTCGCTCTACGCGCTGGCGCTGACGGGAACGCGGGCGCTGGGCGCGATCACGCCGGTGGGCGGCGTGCTGCTGCTCGCGGGCTGGGGAGTGCTGATCTACGGGGCGCTGGTCGGCTACACGACGCCCGCGCCCTGACCGGCTCCTCCGAACGGGGGTCTCAGGCGCCCGCTGCGGTCCTGGCGTCGACCAGCGCAGCGCGGAGCGGCGTCGAGGGGGTGGTCGGGGCGGCGCGGAAGCGGGCCTTCATGCGCGCCACCCAGCCGGCGAACACCTGGGCGTCGGCCTGGCCGCGCGCGATCTGCGCCGAGCCGCCGACCTCGGCCGTGTCCACCCCCGCCAGCGCGACGCGCAGGGTGTCCCGATCGGGGGAGCCGTCGGCCAGGCGGGCGTAGCGGGTGCGCAGCCGAGCGAGCGCCCCCTCGTCCTGCGCCAGGCTGTAGGCGGTGCCCGCGCGGATCAGGAGCGCGGTCTCCACGGCGGTGAGCGGCGCGTCCGACTTCCAGCGGTCGCCGAGCCGGACCTCGGCGTACTTGCCGGCCGCGGGCCACTGTTGCGCCCGCCAGGCCGCAAGTCCGCGCAGCTCCACCGCGTCGGGGCTCGCGTCCTTGCCCAGCACCTCCAGCGCATGGTCGCCGCGGCCGAGGTCGAGCAGAGCGCGGGCCTCCACCAGCCGCCGCTGCGCGTTCAGCGCGTTGGGCAGGAGCGTCGTGCGCGAGCCGTTGATCGCGCCCAGCGCGTCCTCCGGCCGGCGGTCCATCAGGTAGAGCACGGCGAGGTCGGTGGAGACCTGCGCCTTGGGCACCCCGTCCAGCCGGTTGTCGACCTGGTATTTCAGCAGCTCGGCGGCCTGGTCGAGGAGGTCCACGTCCACCAGCCGCTTCACCAGCCGGCGCACCATGGTGTCGCCGTCGACGCCCACGGGCGTGAGCTCCTTGAAGTCGTAGAATAGCGCCAGCGCCTGGATGGGCTGCAGCCCGTCCGCCTGGCCGTTCAGGAACAGCGCCTTGAAGGCGGTGGAGAGGTCGGTCTGCAGCGCCACCGACTCCGGCAGGTCGGGCAGGCGAGCGCCGGCCGAGCGCAGCACCGCCAGCGCCTCGCGATAGCGGCCCTGCTGCAGGTTCAGCGCGCCGAGCGCCCGGATCGTCTGCAGCTCCACCGCGTCGCCCCGCCAGCGGAAGCGGAGCGAGTCGAGCGTGTCGGCGGCCTCGGTGACGGGCATCTTCCCCTGGGCGAGGCGAAGCTGCACCACCTTCAGCGTCGCGGGGGCCGACAGGGCGCCGTAGGCGGACTTGGACACCGCCTCGTAGAGCGGCAGCGCCTGGTCGGAGTGGCCCGAGGCTTCGGCGACGCGGGCGCTGGCGAGCTGCACGGCCAGGGCGTCGTTCCCTTCCGGTCCCGCGGCGGAGGCGGCCGCCACCAGCCGACGCGCCGCCGGAACGTCTCCGGCGGCC
>JASLDZ010000139.1 GCA_030151985.1 Caulobacteraceae bacterium
CCGTGGTGCAGCGCTACCTGAAGAACCTGGAGGACCGGCTGGGCTCGGACGCGGGCGCGCCCAAGCTCAACGTGCTGCGCTCCGACGGCGGGCTGGCCTCGGTGCCGGCCGCCACCGCCGCCCCGGTGAACCTGCTCATGAGCGGCCCGGCGGGGGGCGTGACTGGGGCGCTTTGGGTGGGCAAGCAGGCGGGGCACGCGAACCTCCTCACCTTCGACATGGGCGGCACCTCCACCGACGTGGCGCTGATCCAGAACGGGGTGGCCGAGAGCCGGCGCGAGACGCGGGTGGCCGACGTGACGGTGCGCGCCTCCTCCATCGACGTGCGGACGGTGGGCGCGGGGGGCGGCTCCATCGCCTACGTTCCCGAGCTGACGCTGGCGCTGCGGGTCGGGCCGCAGTCGGCCGGGGCGGACCCTGGCCCCGCCGCCTACGGCAAGGGCGGCAAGGCGCCCACCGTCACCGACGCTAACGTGGTGCTGGGCTACCTGCCCTCCGACGCGCGGCTGGGGGGCGACATGCGGCTCGACCGCGAGGCCGCCGCGGCCGCCATGGCGACCGTCGCGGGGCCGCTCGGCAAGTCGATCGAGGAGGCGGCCGAGGGCGTCGTCGACATCGTCAACGAGAACATGTTCGGGGCGCTGCGGCTGGTCTCCATCGAGCGCGGCTATGACCCCCGGGACTTCGCGCTGGTGGGCTTCGGCGGGGCGGGCCCGCTGCACGCCAACGCGCTCGGCGTACTGACGCAGGCCTGGCCGGTGATCATCCCGCCGGGGCCGGGGGTGCTCTGCGCCTACGGCGACGCCACCACCCGCCTGCGCGACGAGGCCAGCCGCACCGTCGTGCGCCGCTTCGACGCCTACACCGACGAGGAGGCCAAGGCGGTCTTCGCCGAGCTGGAGGCCGAGGCCGGACGCACGCTCGACGCCGAGGGCGTGGACCCCGCCGCCCGCTCCACCGACTACGAGATCGATCTGCGCTACCGCGGCCAGGGCATGAAGCTGACCATCCGCACCACGCCCGAGCGGTTCGCGACCGAGGGCCTGAAGGGCGTCGCGGCCGAGTTCGACCGCACCCACGAGCAGCTCTTCACCTTCGCGCTCGACGCGCCGCACGAGATGGTCACCCTGCGGGCCGTCGTGCAGGGGCCGCCGCTCGACATCGCCATCGACGCCACGCCCGAAGGCGACGGCGACCCCGCCCAGGCGCAGACGGGAGAGACGCGCATCTTCCACAAGGGCGCGTGGCATCAGGCGCGCGTCTACGACCGCACCAGGCTGCACGCCGGCGACGTCGTGACCGGCCCCGCCATCGTGAACCAGATGGACACCACCACCCTCGTCCTGCCCGGCCACGCCGGGACCGTGGACGCCAACGCCAATCTCCTCATCCGTCCGGTCTGAAGGAGCGCCCAGCCATGCCCGCCACCCTGATCGAGACGAACCCCGCCCCCTACGCGGCCGTCGACCTCGACCCCATCACGCTCGACATCATCGAGAACGCGCTGCGCAACGCGCGCAACGAGATGGACGCGGTGCTCTTCCGCACCGCCATGAGCCCCGGCATCCGCGAACAGCACGACGCCTTCCCCATGGTCGCCAACCACGAGGGGAAGATGGTGGTCGGCCAGTTCGGCTCCTTCATCTGGGGGTTCACGCAAGGCTACGGCGGCACCATCGAGGACGGCGACATCTTCCTCACCAACGACCCCTACGCGGTGCGGGGCGCGGTCAGCCACCTGAACGACTGGCTGATGCTGAAGCCCATCTTCCTCGACGGGCGGCTGGTCGCCTGGTCGGCGATGTTCGGCCACATGACCGACGTGGGCGGCAAGGTGCCAGGCTCGCTGCCCAACGACGCCACCTCGATCTACGAGGAGGGCGTGCGCGTGCCGCCGGTGAAGATCTACAAGGACGGCAAGCTGCAGACGGAAGTGCTGGAGCTGATTCTGGCCAACTGCCGTCTGCCCGAGTGGAACCGGGCCGACTTCCACGCCATCATCGCCGCCCTGAAGCTCGCCGAACGGCGCATCCACGAGGCCGCCCACCGCTTCGGCGTCGACACCCTGGTCGCCGCCATGGGCGAGATGCTGGAGCGCAACAAGCGCGCCATGCGCGAGATCATCCGGATGGTGGTGCCGGAGGAGAAGCGCTACTTCGAAGACTACATCGACGACGACGGCGTCGGCATGGGACCCTACAAGGTCGCCTGCACCATGTGGCGCGAGGGCGATGTCGCCCACTTCGACTTCACGGGCACCGACCCGCAATCATCCTCTTCGATCAACTTCTATCTGAACGAAGAGATGTTCAAGATGTTCCTGGGCGCGTTCACCATCAACATCTTCGACCCGCAGATCCTGTTCAACGACGGCTTCTACGACCTGGTGGACGTGCACATCCCCGAAGGCACGATCCTGAAGCCGCGCTGGCCGGCGGCGCTGTCCTGCCGCACGCACCTCCTCGGCCGGATCTTCGACATCATGGGCGGCCTGCTCGGCCAGGGCGCGCCCGAAGCTATGAACGCGGCCGGCTTCAGCGACAGCCCGCACTTTATGTACTCGGGCCGGGACAAGACGGGCGAGTGGTACCAGCTCTACCAGATCGGCTTCGGCGGCGTTCCCGGCCGGCCGGCCGGCGACGGGCCGGACGGCCACTCGCTGTGGCCCGCCTTCACCAACGTGCCCAACGAGTTTCTCGAGGCCTACTTCCCGCTGCGCATCGTGCACTACGAGACGATCGCGGACTCCGGCGGCGCCGGAAAGCACCGGGGCGGCAACGGTCTGTCCATGGGCTACCAGTTCCTGGAGCCGGGCTCGGTGTCGATCCACGACGACCGCTGGCTGACCTATCCGTGGGGCGTGAACGGGGGCAAGCCGGGGGGCCGCTCCACCAAGGTGCTGGAGAAGGCGGACGGGACCAAGACCCGTCTCCCCGCCAAGGTCGACCACGTCCAGGTCGAGCCGGGCGACATCCTGCACTTCAACACCTGGGGCGGAGGCGGCTGGGGCGACCCGCTGGACCGCGACGCCGCGCTCGTCGCCCGCGACGTCAAGCGGGGACTGGTCACCGTCAAGGGCGCGGAGCGCTACGGCGTGGTCCTCTCCGCCGCGGGAGAGGTCGACGCGGCGGCCACCGAGACGCTGCGAGGCGAGCTGCGCGCCGCCGCCAAGCCCTCCGGCCTGTTCGACAAGGGCGGCGAGCTGGAGGACCTGCGCGCCCGCGTCGAGGCCGAGACCGGCCTCCCCGCCCCCCGCCCCCCTGAGTTCGCCCGCTGGCTCAAGCGTCCGGAACTGGCGCTGGCGGCGGAGTAGGAGCGAAGGGCGCCGGTCTTGCCGCCGAGAGGTTGAGCGTCAGCCGAGGATGCTGGCGAGGGCGGTCCTGAGCCGCTGAAGGTCGGCCGCCATCAGCTGTCCCAACGTGCGGATGACCAAACGCTGTTCAAGGGTTGCAAGCACAGGCTTCACCACCGACGGCTTCAGCAAGCCCGACGCCGCCCAGTCGGAGAGCCACGCCTCCCCCAAGGCCGGGGACGGACGGACCTGGCTCGTCACGGCCATCAGCACCACGTCGGGACGCGCGATCGCGTAGGCGGCACTGGACACCACGACGGCCGGACGTCGCTTCGAGGCCGCTTGGCTGGTGAAGGGAAAGGGAACGAGGACGAGATCGCCGAAGTCAAAGCTCATCGTAGACGTCGTCTTCGGCGTTGCTCCAGACCGCCGCGAAGGCGGCCGCGCTGGAGGCTGCGGCCGCCTGGCTCAGGCTGCGATCCTGATCCCGAAGGTGCAGGAACTCCACGAAGTCGACGACCTCCGCGATCCGCTCCGGCGAGAGGGCGGCGATCCTGTCCGCGAGGTTTCGAGGGTCGATGGCGGCCATGCGTCTAGATGCGCTTCCCGTCCGCCACGGTCGAGTCCTGCGGTAGCCGCGGCGGTCAGATCACGCCGCGGGCCTTCAGGTCGTCGAGCTTGCGGGTGTCGTAGCCCAGGAGCTCGCCGTAGACCTCCGCGTTGTGCTCGCCGAGCTTCGGCCCGGCCCAGCGCACGGAGCCGGGCGTCTCCGACAGCTTAGGCGTGGCGTTCTGCATCTTGAGCGTGCCGAACACCTCGTGCGGCACCTCCACGATCGCCTCCCGCGCTGCGAAGTGGGGGTCCGCCAGCATCTCGGGCGCCCGGTAGATGCGACCCGCGGGCACTCCGTCCTTGTTCATCTTGTCGAGCACCAGATCGGCGGGGAGGCCGGACGTCCAGTCGGCGATCAGGGCGTCCAGCGCGTCCTGCACGGCGCCCCGGGCGTTGTGGGTGGAATAGAGCGGGTCCTCCGCCAGCTCCGGCCGCTCCATGGCCGCGCACAGGCGGCGGAACACCGTGTCCTGGTTGGCGGCGATCAGCACCATCTGGCCGTCCGCGCAGGGATAGACGTTGGACGGCGCGATTCCCGGCAGCTTCGAGCCCGAGCGCTCGCGCACATAGCCGGTGGCGGCGTACTCGGTGACCAGGCTCTCCATCATCGCCAGAGTGGCCTCGTAGAGGGTCGAGTCGACCACCTGCCCGCGCCCCGTGTTCGCCCGGTGGTGCAGCGCCATGAGCGCGCCGAGCGCCCCATAGGTCGCCGCCAGGCTGTCGCCGATCGAGACGCCGGCGCGGGCGGGGGCCCGGTCCTCGTCGCCGGTCACGTAGCGGAACCCGCCCATCGCCTCGCCGATGGCACCGAAGCCGGCCCTGTCCTTGTAGGGACCCGTCTGGCCGTAGCCCGAGACGCGCACCATCACGAGCCGGGGGTTGTCGGACGAGAGCGTCTCATAGCCCAGCCCCCACTTCTCCAGCGTGCCGGGGCGGAAGTTTTCGGTCAGCACGTCGGCCTTGCCGATGAGCGCGCGCGCGATGGCCTGCCCCTCGGCCTCGCGAAGGTTCAGCGTGACGGACTTCTTGTTGCGCGCGATCACCGGCCACCACAGCGAGAGGCCGTGCGGCTTCTCGCGACCCCACTGGCGCATGGGGTCGCCCTTGGCCGGATCCTCGACCTTGACCACTTCGGCGCCGAAATCGCCCAGGAGCTGACCGCAGAACGGGCCCGCGAGCAGCGTGCCCATCTCCACGACCCGGATGTCCGCCAGCGGCCCGGACCGGCTCTCCGCGGACTTGCTCATGGACGCCCCCGCCGCTCGTTTGTATCCAACATGAACGATCTAGGGCTCGCGGCTCGTCGCGGTCAACGTCCAAAACAGCCAGGCTGCAGATTCTGTATACAGACGGGGCCCTGCACGCCGCTCGGGTGCAACGTACCTGGCCGCAGTCGGACGGCGGCGTCGAAGCTGTCCGAGGCGGAACCCTCCTGGACGTCCAAGCCCTAGGCGAACGGTCGAACGCAGATCAAGGGGCCGCCAGGCGGAGGTGTTCCGCTCGCGGAGGCGACATCAAAGCCGCCGCACCGTCCGCTGGCTGCAGCCGACGGCCCTCGACCGTCCGAGCGCGCCGGTCTAGCGGAGCGGGATGTCGACCCCTCCGCTTCGCGATGCGTCTCCCGACCGGGCGGGCCTGAGCGCCGCCTTCGCCTGCTACGGCCTCTGGGGTCTCCTGCCCCTGCTGTTCCAAGCGGTGGAGCGGGCGGGCGCGGGGGCCGTGGAGACCGTTGCGTGGCGCACGCTGTTCTCGATCCCCGTGGCCGCCGCGCTCGTGATCCGCTTCAGGCAAGGGCGGGCGCTGAAAGCGCTGGGCTTCAGGGGCGCGGCGCCGCTCGCCCTCTCGGCCGCGCTGATCGCCTTCAACTGGCTGCTCTACGTCTGGGCGGTGGACAACGGCCGCACCCTGGAGGGCAGCCTCGGCTACTACCTGAACCCCCTGCTGAACATGGCGGCGGGCGCGCTGCTGTTCGGGGAGCGGATTTCGCGCGCCGGCTGGGCGGCGATCGCGCTCGCCTCGGTAGGCGTGGCGCTCCAGGCGATCGCCCTGGGCGCGCTCCCTTGGGTGTCGCTCTGCCTGGCCTTCAGCTTCTGCGGCTACGGGATCGTGAGGAAGCGCAGCGCGGCGCCGGCGCAAGCCGGGCTCCTGGTCGAATGCCTGCTGCTGGCCGCTCCCGCGGCGGCCTACCTCGCCTGGCAGGCCGCGCACGGAGGCGGGGTGTTCGGCAAGAGCGCGACGGCCTCGGCGCTGCTCGTCTTCTGCGGGCCCGCCACCGTGGCCCCGCTGGCGCTGTTCGCCTTCGCGGCCAAGCGCCTGCCGCTGACGATCATGGGCTTCGTGCAGTTCCTGGCGCCGACGCTGCAGTTCGCGGTGGGCGTCGCCGACGGGGAGGCGCTGACGCCCCTGCGGGCGCTGTCGTTCGTCTTCATCTGGGCGGGCGTGCTGGTGTTCGCCGCCGCCGCCCTGGGACGCCTGCGCGCGGCGCGCCGGGCCGCGCCCCTTCCCTCCCCCGCCGCAGGCGCTACGGTGCCGGCCGACTGAACGGCGTTCTCCCAAGAGGCGGAGGCCGCCCGGCCCGGAGGACATCCCATGCGCGACGCCGTCATCGTCTCCTACGCCCGCACGGGCCTCGCAAAGTCGCTGCGCGGCGGTTTCAACAACACCCACGGCGCGGCCATGGGCGGCCACGCGATCAGGCACGCCATGGCGCGCGCCAAGCTCGACCCCGCCGATGTGGAGGAGGTCGTCATGGGTTGCGGCAACCCCGAGGGCGCCACCGGCGGCAATGTGGGGCGCAACGCGGCGCTGTGGGCCGGCTGCCCCGTCACCACCTCGGGCTCGACGGTGAACCGCTTCTGCTCGTCGGGCCTGAACGCGATCGCGGTGGCGGCCAACTACGTGAAGAACGACGGGGCGCAGGTGGCGATCGGCGCGGGCGTGGAGTCGATCTCGCTGGTGCAGTTCGGCGGGCACATGAACACCTACTTCTACACCGAGGAGGAGCTCCTGAAGTCGCATCCGGCACTCTGGATGCCGATGATCGACACCGCCGACATCGTCGCCCAGCGCTACGGCGTCTCCCGCGAGAAGCAGGACGAGTACGCGCTGCGCAGCCAGCAGCGCATCGCGGCCGCACAAGCCAGCGGCAAGTTCAAGGACGAGATCGTCCCGATGAAGACGAAGATGAAGGTCGTGAACAAGGAGACGAAGGAGGAATCCATCGTCGACTACGAGGTGAACAAGGACGAGTGCAACCGGCCGCAGACCACGCTGGAGGACCTGCAGCGCCTGAAGACCGTACGCGAAGGCGAGAACAAGTTCGTCACCGCCGGCAACGCGAGCCAGCTCTCCGACGGCGCGGCCGCCGTGGTGATCATGGAGGGCAAGGAAGCCGAGAAGCGCGGACTGGAGCCGCTGGGCGCCTTCAAGAGCTTCGCCGTGGCCGGCTGCGAGCCCGACGAGATGGGCATCGGCCCGGTCTTCGCCGTCCCGCGCCTGCTGGCCCGGCACGGCCTGAAGGTGGACGACATCGACCTGTGGGAGCTGAACGAGGCCTTCGCCAGCCAGTGCCTCTACTCCAGGGACAAGCTCGGCATCGACCCGGAGAAGTACAACGTCAACGGCGGCTCCATCGCCATCGGCCACCCCTACGGCATGACGGGCGCCCGCTGCACGGGGCACGCGCTCCTGGAAGGCAAGCGCCGCGGGGCGAAGCACGCGGTGGTGACGATGTGCGTCGGCGGCGGAATGGGGGCTGCGGGGCTGTTCGAGGTGTTCTGAGGGCGCGCGGCGGAGGCTGAGGACCGGGAGCGAGGGGGCGCAAGCGAGAGGCTCCCACCCACCCCCTTCGTCGCTTCACCGCGCTCCGTTACGCCCCTCCGCTTCCTTCTTCCTCTTCTTGCTTGCCCATAGCCCTGTGTTCGACGCGCCGCAGGCTCGTCGAACTTGATTTGGAGGGACGCCCCGCGTCCCGACGCCTCCAGGAGCGCCGTCGCGCGCAGGACGGGTCATGGCCGGAGTGCGGAGGCGCTGCCGGAGCGTGCCTTGACGCGGCCGAGCACGGCGGCAGGTCCACCACGCCGGGGCAGAGGCGAGTCTCAAGCGCTCCGATCGGACGGCGGAGCGCCACCGCGCGTAGGTCGCGTCAAGGGACGCCTTCGGCTCTTCGCCCTTGACCCGCCCTGCGCGCGGCGGCCGACCGGAGGGGTCGGGACGCAGGGCGTCCTTGGAAGATCGACGAGCCTGCGGCGCGTCGAACAATGGGCTATGGGCAAGCAAGAGAAGCAAAGACGCAGAAGCAGAAGGGCCAGCGCGGGTGGTTACCTCCCCCACGCGCCTTCGCGCCGCAGGCGAGCCCCCTTTTCAGCCGCCGTTTACCGTGCGCCCCTAAGCCTCAGCCCATGGACGCCGCCGCCACCCTCGCTCCGACCCGCATCCTCCTCGCCGAGGACGACGACAGCCTGCGCGCCTTCCTGGCGCGGGCCTTGGAGCGGGCCGGCTACGACGTCGTGTCCTGCGCCGACGGCGACGAGGCCCTGGCGGCGCTGCAGCGCCAGACCTTCGACCTCCTCCTCACCGACATCGTCATGCCCGGCGCCGACGGGATCGAGGTGGCGCGCCAGGCCGCCGCCAAGGACCCCAAGCTGCGCATCATGTTCATCACCGGCTTCGCCGCCGTGGCGCTGGCCGCCGGCGGCCAGGCCCCCGCCGGCGCCAAGGTGCTCTCCAAGCCCGTCCACCTGCGCGAGATCGTCGCCGAGGTGGAGCGGATGGTCGCCGCCTGACCGACCCGACGGCGGGTTGCGGCCCGTCCGCCGTTTCGGCTATATCGCCCCTCCCCGGAGCGGACGCGTAGCTCAGCGGGAGAGCACCTCGTTGACATCGAGGGGGTCACAGGTTCAATCCCTGTCGCGTCCACCATATTCCGTAAGGGTTTGCTGCCGAAGGGCGAGCGCGCCGCCACAGATACGGCCACAGATACAAGCTGGGGACAGGTCGTTACGCCGGTTGCTTCTGCAGAACGGATGCGGAACATGCGCGCATGTCCCACCCCGGCAATTGGAGCGAGCGGAAGATCGCGCTGGAGCGCGAGCGCCTGACGCGCGGGCCCAAGCCGCTAGAGGAGGCGCGCGGCTCCGACGAGTTCACCGCCTACCACCTCGTCTTCTGGGGGCAGCGGCTCATCGCCATCTGCTGCGCCTGCCGGCGAGCGGTGGACATCGAGGTCAAGCCGCTCGGCGCAGTCGGCGATGTCCGGCGGTTACGCCTGCGGTGCATCGAGTGCGGCTCGCGCGACGTGATCACCGGCGTGCGAAGGTAGGCCGCGATGACCCTCCGCAACGATCCCGTCGACGAAGAGACCGAGCGGGTCGCGCGCGAGCTGTGCACGGCGCTGGAGCTCGACCCTGATGCCCTGGTCGACGGCGAGCCTCAGTGGCGGCGGTACGTCGAGATGGCGGTCAACGCGATCGACAGCTGGCGGCTGCTGAGCCGGTAGTCAGGCGTCCAGCATCTCCGGGGTGACCACGATCTCGCCGACCCGGCCGTCCACGGCGTGGTAGGTGATGGCGGTGATCTGGCGCTCGCTGATCCAGCCGCCGTTCGCCGCGTGCGCGTCGCGGGCGGCGAGGGTGGCGTGCTGCACCACCTTCATGCCCGCGTGCTCCTTCACCTCCTCATGGTGGCGGTGGCCGACGTGGGCGAAGCGCTTGGTGGTCGCGCCCCACATCTGAGGATACTGCGCCGCGAAGAGAAGCGGCAGCTCGGCGGGCTTGCGCTTGTGGCCGTGGTGGAAGGCCAGCATCGTGCGGCCGTGCTGGACCGCCATGAAGGGCGTCTCCGACCCCAGCACCTCGAGACGCGGCTCGCGCTCGTACAGGGCCGCCAGGAGGTGGCGGAGCCACATGGATCCGATGATGTCGTGGTTGCCCGGCGAGACGGCGACCTGCACCCGGGAGTGGCGCATCAGGAGGAGGTCCACGGCGCGCCGCACGAAGCGGACGGCGGCTTGGGCGATCTCTCCGATGGTGCCCGCCGCCTCCAGCGGGTGGCGGCTGGTCGGGGTTACCGGGTCCGGGCCGTCGAAGTGCAGGAGGTCGCCGCCGAGCCATAGCATGCCGACCTCCGCCGCCGGCGCGAGCGAGGTCAGAAGCTCCAGACACCCAAGGGCGGTGCGCTCGGCGATCTGCAGGCTCCAGTCCGCGCCGCCCTGCGCGCGCCACGCGTGGGCGCCGATGTGCAGATCAGTGATCGGGTAGAGGACCATGAGCGAACCGGCGCAGGCTGATGGCGCGGGGAGCGGCGCCAGGCGGGGCATGTCGGCGCGCATCGCGGCGATGGCCGACTCCAGCGCTTCCGTCTCGGCTTGGGGATGCTGCCGCTCCCACACCCGCTCCACGCCGCCAGGTCCGCGCTGGACGGTGACCTTGCCCATGCGATAGCCGGGCGCTACGCCATCGTCCCAGTGGCCGGGGGCGTGGCCTAGGCGGGCGGCGCGGCGCTCCTGGGACTCGTCTGAAGGATCGTCGCCTTCGATTCCCAGCCCGTAGAGCAGCTTGGCCCGAGCGAGCCGGTGACGAAGCGTCGGCGTGGTGACCCCCAGCGCCTCCGCTGCAACCCTGAAGGCGGACGGCGGACGGCCGGGACCGCCGGTCGAGTCCAGCGCCGCCCCCTCCCCTACCGCCAGCCGGACGGCTTCGATGGTGCGGATCGCCTCCTCACGGGAGACGCTGGCGGCGGGCACGTCAGGCCTGCCGCTTGCTGATGAGGGCGTCGGTCAGCTTCTCCATCCCCATCTTGATGGAGGCGATGTCGTGGCGCATGTCGCGGGCGTCGCGCTCGCTCACGTCCTTCAGGGCGTCGATCCGCCCGCGGACCTCCGCGCCCTGCACCGCCACCTGCGTCTTCAGTTCGGCGACGGCCGCGCCTACGGTGGTGGTGTCCGTCTCGCACTTGGTGACGCGTCGCTCGAGGTCGGAGTGGCGGCGTTCGCCCTCCACGACCCGGCCGCGGAAGCCGCCCAGGTCCACGGCCTTCAGGATGAGGGTGAAAAGGATGGAGCCGCCGCCGCAGACGAGGGAAATCCACTCGGCGATGGTCATGGCGGACATGCCGCGCGGGTGGCGGCGCAGATGGCGCGAAGCATGACGGTCTGCCTTTCGCGCTCGATGCGGGCCGCGGCCATCGCATCGGTTCGGCGCTTGTCGGTGTAGAGGTAGGAGCCGACGATCGGCGCCCCGATCATGAAGGCGGCGACGATCACGGCGAGCGCGATCAGCCCGGCGTTCCGCATGCGACGGGTCACCACAGGCGCCACCACGGTCGCGCCCGCTTCATGCGGTCGGCCTGCTGCTGATCGATCAGCTTGTGCTCGGCGTCGTGGGTGTTGACGGCGAGCTCGCGCTTGGCGTCGCACTCCACCAGGGCGGAGCCGCGCAGCATGGCGAGGGTGTCGAGGTCAGCCTGCATCGCCGGGGTGGGGAGGAGCGGCAGGGCGCACGCCTCCCGCGCCAGCGCCGGCATCTCCACCCGCGGCGGGGGTGCGGGGACAGACTTCGGGGCGAAGCTTGCACAGCTCGCCGTCGAAAGCGCGCAGGCGGTCAGCCCGGGCAGGATCAAGCGGCGCGTGGGCATCGGGGGCGGCTCCGGCGGCGGCCACGGCCTGGCCGATGGCGTCCTTGAGGGTGAGGGTGAGGTGCTGGTAGGCGTCGACGCGGGCGGCGCTGTCCTGCGCGCCTTTGAGGTTCAGGCGGTCGATGTCGGCCTGGTCGCGCGCCGCTTCGACCTTGGGGGCCTGCGAAGCCGCGCCGACGTGGCGCTCGTGGAGTACGAAGCCGCCGACGAGCGCGCCCGCCACGGCCAAGGCCGCGGCGCCGGCCTCCAGCTTGGCGACCCACGTGGTCGGGCTGAGGTCCGCCAGCTTCATCGCGCCGCCGGCCACGGCTTCGACTTCCGACACGACGCCGGTCATCGGCTGCGCGCCATGATGAAGAGGGCGACCACGCCCGCGACCCCGCCGGCCACGACCACGATCACGACAGCGCCGACGAAGGCGAGGGCTGCGGTCACGGCATGTCCCCCGGCTTCAGGTCGCGGAGGATCAGCCACGCGAGCCCTAGGGCGACGGCGACGCTGAAGGCGAAGGCGCCGATCCCAGCGAAGATGTGTTCGATCATAGGCCCGCCCCTATTTCGGATGGTCGGAAGGCCAGCCGCCGACGGCGTGACCGAACTCGTGCACGACGATGTCGCGGAAGTAGGCCGGGTCCATTCCAACCGGGTCGGGCAGGTACACGTGACCGGCGATGGTGCAGGCGACCGTGTGGAGCGGGCACGGCGCGGCGCCGCAGATGCCGTCTATCCGGTCGGCGGGGACCAAGCTCACTTGAGCGGTCCCAAGATGGGAGTAGCGGGCCGGCGGCAGGCCGTCGTAGCTCTTGGTCCCGCTCGCCACCTTCGTAGGGTTGGCGCAGAGGGCCGCGGCGAGGATCAGCGCGATCATGCCTTGGCCGCGCGGCTGGCGATGGCGGCCTGAACGGCGGCGATCGTGGAGGGAGCGACGGGCGCTGGCGCGCGCGGCGCGCACCAGGCGGTGGCCGTTTGCGCGATGGAGTCGAGCCGACGAAGCCACCCCGCCCCGTCGTGTGCGAAGCCCGGCAGGCCTCGGAAGAAGGTTTCCCGCTGTTGGCGGATGTCCTCCACGATCATCGCGTCGGAGGCGTCCGCCAGAGCGCGCAGGGTGTTCTTCCCGATCGCGCCGTCCACCGCCACGCCGAGGGCTTCCTGAAGCCACCGCGCCGCATGGCCAGGCCCGCTCAAAACAGCCCCGTCGAACGTGATGAGGTCGACGCCGGAGAAGAGGTCGTCGCCTCTCACCGCGTTCCAGAAGTCGGCCCGGTAGATGGAGCGCTTCAGGTCCAGCGGCATGAGCTTGAGCTCGGTCACCGTCGCCGGCCTGCCGAGGTGCGCGCTCAGCGTCTTGAGGGTGATCCCATCCTGAGTGGCGCCGCCAGGATCCTTCGGATCGTTCACGAAGCCCGACCATGAGGCGGGCCCGTGCTCCCAGCCGAACACGGCCTGGAAGCAGCGGTCGAAGCGGTCCTGAGCGTTCATTCGCCGCCTCCCACCTCGATGTGCGCGGGGCCGGCGGAGACCACCGCGCGGCCGTAGAAGAGGGCGAGGTTGGACAGCGCGATGCAGGCGATGCAGGCGAGCCCCATCCAACCCAGGAACCACACGCGCTGGTGCTGGAGGTCGGCGTTCGCCGGCCAGTGCTGGAAGGCGAGGATGTCGATGAGCCAGCCCGCGAAGGCGACGGCCGCGGCGCCCGCCCCGGCCGCGCACGCCAGCGCCAACCCCACCGGACGGGAGGCGCGCACCTTGGCGGGGTTGCCGCTGCCGGTCGCGGCGTCGGAGACAGCCTGCGGCGTGAGGTCCGTCATGCGTCACCTCACGAAGAAGCCCCGCGCTATGGCGGGGCGGTTGGACCGCGTGGAGAGCGGGTTCAGGCCGCCAGGAAGGCGAGCCACCCCTTGCGGCTGGCGGCGTCGTAGGCGCGCAGGCCAGGCAGGTTCGGGTTGTGCGTGGGCGCGGCGGCCTTGATCCGCAGCGCGTCGATCATCCGGTCAGCGATGTCGTCGGAGGACGTGGGGTCGGCGTGGTGCGCAGGCGAGGCCCACGGCACTTCGGAGGAGACGACGATCGGCACGTTGGCCGCGGCGGCGTCGGCGGCGACGATGCAGAACGTCTCCGAGAAGCTGCATTGGGCGACGAGGTCCATGCCGGTCACCAGCCGCTTGAACGCGTCGTGCGGCGCCCACGGCTGCTCGACCAGCTCATGCCTGTCGAAGTGCGCGAACAGCTTCCGCAGGTTCGCCAGGATCGCCGCCGCCCCGCCCTCGACCCTCCCCGCGTTCACGTGGAAGCGCAGCCGCTTGCCCAGCCGTTCGGCCACCTTCATCGCGGCGATCGCCTGCGCGATGTGGTTCTTCAGCGGCCGGATCGCGCCGAAGCACCCGATCTCCAGCGTGTCGCGCTCGCGCGCCGGGCGCAGAGGGATCTCGGCCGGCAGCGGGTAGTAGTTCATGAGGAGCGGGACGCGGGCGCAGACCTCGTCCCACGACCACGTCGGGTGCTTGGTCGAGACGAGGAAGCGCGTCTCCTCAAGCATCCGGGGGGCGTTGCAGGAGATCGAGACGTTCGGCCGCTCGGTGTAGGCCAGCGTCCAGTCGAACCCGATGCCCTCGTTCGCCAGGAAGGGCGCCTCGGAGTGGTTGCGGACCACGAAGCGGACGTTGGGGCAGGCGCGCGCCAGCTCGTCGAACTTGTCCGGCACCACCCAGAAGGCTTCGATCACAACCACGTCGGCGCGGAAGGCGACGATCTCCCGGTGGATGGCGTTGTTGTCGGCCACGTGCACCAGGTGCGCGGCCACGCCCGCGTCCTGCAGCATCTCGCAGACGAAGCGGGCGGAGTTGAAGAGACCGCTGGAGAGCGGAGGCCCGCCCGGCGCCCCGTCGCCCCAGCCGCCCTCCCCGTAGGGCGTCTCGCGGTGCTTCAGGACGAACAAGACGCGGGACATGGGTTCGCTCCACGGCGAAGGGCCGGCGGGGGACGCTCAGATTGTGGGGGGTCGTCCGCGAGGCCAGAGGCGCGTTCCGCGGACGTAGACCCTTTAACGCACAACCCGCCCGGACAAGGGAGCGCGGCAATGCGTCTCGACTACTTGGGGCCGACGTAGACCTTGCCGGTCCCCGCGCTGTCCCAGTCGAACCGCGTCGAGCGGAACCAGATGCTCTTGGCGCTGAAGCCGAGCGGTCGCGTCTCGCTCAGCGAGACGACGTGGTGGCCTCCTGTGGGAAAGCTGAGCGCCAACCACGCAGAGCCGTCTGCGTTCGGGGTAATCGCCACCGTGCCCGTGCCGGTGGAGACGTGAGCGGTGAGGGTGGCGATGGGCGCAGGGGTGGCGACAGGCGAGGCGGGCGGCGGGGCGAAGGCGGCGCGGAAGGCGGCGGCGGCCTTCGGGTTGTGCGCGAAGCTCCCGTCGTAGTCACCGGCCGGGAAGTCCCAGATCCCGGAGAACTCCGCCTTCGCCACCAGGGGCGCCATGTTGCGGATGAAGGTGTCGTCGTCGCCGCAGCCGTGGCCGTCTGGCCGCTCGCCCGTCCCCCACTCTGGGAAGGCGTAGGGCTTGCCGTGCTTGGCGGCGAAGGCGACGACGGCCGCGATGCCCCACTGGTCGCCGTTGACGTGGCTCCACATGGCGGGCTCGACGGCGACGTTCGCGCCGCTCGTCGTGCCGGCCGCCCAGCTGGAGCAGTAGGCGTCGGTCGCGATGACGTCGACGTAGGCGTCGCCCGGCCAGGTCCAGTCCGGCCACTGCTGCTGCATGTAGAGCGCGGGGTTCCACACGAAGCGGAAGTGCGCGCCGGGCACGGCCGCCATGACGTCGTGCGCGCGGCGGAAGACGGAGGCGTAGGTTCCCTCCTGTCCCTTGAAGGCCCACGGATACCAGCCGCCGTTGAACTCCCACCCCAGACGCACGTAGGCGGTCGGGAAGCCCGCCGCGACCAGGAGCTGCGCCGCCTGCGTCCACGCGGCGTCCATGGCGCCCGCGTTCGCCTGCGCGAGGCTGACGTCCTTGGTCGCGAGGGGCACGCTCTCGGCGAGCTGCGCGACCTTCCCCTTCCACGCCGGGATCGACCAGCCGGCGTCGTTCTTCATCGACTGCAGGCTGTCGAACGCGAGGAAGTCCACCGCGCCGCCTGGCGCGAAGCCGTTGGTGGTGGTGAAGGCGGCGACACCCTTCACACCGTCGCTGCCGTTGCCGCGATAGACGAACGGAGCGGCTGCGGCGGGCGGCGCGCTGATGGACTGGGCGCGCGCGGCCTGCGTGAAGCCACAGGCGACGAGGCAGGCGCACAGAAGCGCGCCGATCAGGCGGGACATGGGTCGCTCCGTTGGGGTGGTGGGTGGACGGGCCCGCGGGTTGCAGGCAGGAGACCGGCATGGCCGGTAAGCGATTTCTGACACTCGACGCGATGCGCGGGCTTGCCGCGCTCGCCGTGGTCTCCATCCACTTCGCGAACGCCTTCACGGGCCCGAGCGCGAGGTACGGCTTCCTCGCGGTGGACGCGTTCTTCGTGCTGAGCGGCTTCGTGCTGGCGCTGGCCTATGACGGGAAGCTGTCCAGTGGCGAGCTGACGTTCCTGGGCTTCATGCGGCGACGCGTAGTGCGTCTGGCGCCGCTCTACCTGCTGGGCCTCGCCCTCGGTTTGATGGCGCTTCTCGTGCGACCCGATCCGGCGCTCGCGGGCGCGCGCTTGTGGGTAGCGTTCGCCTTCAACGCTGTAGCGCTGCCGTCGCCCTTCCCGGCGGTCAACGGCAACATGTTTCCGCTCGACAACCCCTTCTGGTCGCTCTTCTTCGAGCTTTGGGTAGCGAACCTCGCCTTCGGGCTGTTCTGGCGCTGGCTGAAGGGTCCGGTCCTTATCGGCGTCATCCTGGTCAGCGCAGCCGGCCTCACCGGCTACGCGATCTCCGCCGGCTCCCTCGCGGCGGGCTGGAACTACCCGACGTTGTGGGTCGGCTTCTGTCGCGTCGGCTTCTCCTTCTTCGCTGGCGTCTGGGTCGCTCGACGCTTCAGACAGCATCCGCCGCGGTTCTCAGTGCCCGCTCCGCTCCTGCTCGCCGGCCTTGCTGCGGCGCTCCTGGTTCCTCTCGGCGGCAGGCTCGGAGAGGCCTCACAGCTCGCCAGCATCTTCCTCGTGTTCCCGGCGCTCACCTACCACGGCGCCGCGGCGACCCATCTCCCCGAGCGGGCCGGACGCATGTTGGGCGACGCATCCTACGCCGCCTACACGATCCACTTCCCGCTGCTGCGGCTGAGCGCCGCCTTCTTCGGCGGTCTGATCCACCAGCACCGGACGCCGGCGCAGATCGCCTTCCTGGCGTTCATCCTCCCGCTGTCGTGGGTCGCCGCCAAGGGCGACGAATGGGTCAGGCGGCCGATAGGATCGGCACGGCCAGGAGCGCGCCCTGGTCCGCTGTCGTCCACGTCAGCGAGGACGTAGCCGGGCTTCCCACCGCCTGCTTGGCGATGGCGCCGGCGGTGTTGGAGCCTGCCAGGCCCTGAGCGATGGCCGTCATCGGGCCGCCCAAGGTCGCGTTGGTGGTGGAGCGGATCGAGGAGACCGAGAGGACCGTCCCGAGGCTGGCCGTCGTGGTCGTGCTCAGCGAGGTCGCGCCACCAGCCGTCGTGGTGGACGTTTTGCTCTGCGTGCCGAAGGGGGTGGACTGACCGAAGCGGTAGCTCACCGACTCCGCATACAAGTTGCAGTACTGAACGCCCGTGCCAGAGCCGAGCGGGGTGTTGACGACGATGGAGACCACGCCGGTAGGCGGGTTCTTCAGATACCAAAGCTCAGCCGCGCGGTTCAGGACCGACGTCGAGCCGGTCGAGGCGGCGTTGTCGAGCTTGGTCATCGCGACGCCGCCGGCCGTGACGGAGGTGTTGACCGGCCGGTCGGAGCCCGCGCCGCCGCCCGATAGGCCCGGCACGTTCAGCGCGAGCGCCACCACCAGGAGGTTCGCATCGCTCGCGAGAGTGTGGCTCCAGGTGTTCGTGCCGGTGTTCCCCGCGGTCGCCACCACGTAGTTGGCCACCGCATCCTGCGTCAGCGCCGTCACCGTCACCGCGATGGAGAACGTCCCCAGGCTCGCCGTCGCCCCCACGTTGTCGGTGACGGTGATGTTGAGCCCGGTCGCGGTGCCGGTGGCGGTCGCCGGACCAGTGATGGCCCCGGTGGACGCGCTGAACGTCATGCCGGTCGGCAGGGTGCCGGTGAGCGCGAAGGTGTAGGGCGCCGTCCCGCCGCTGGCGGTCGGAACGAAGCTGTAATCGCTCCCTTGGTTGGCCGTCGCCTTGGGCGTGCCGCTGATGGCGAGCGAGGACGAGATGGTGACGGTGATGCTGAACGCGCCTAGCGAGGCCATCGCGCCTAGCGCGTCCGTCACGGTGATGTTGAGGCCTGTCGCGGTCTGCGTGGTGGTCGGCGTTCCGGTGATGGCGCCGGTCGTGGTGCTGAAGCTCAGTCCCGTCGGGAGCGTGCCCGTCAGCGCATAGGTGTAGTTTGGGACGCCGCCGGAAGTCGTGGGCGTGAAGCTGTAGGGGCCGCCCGTGGACGTGGCCGACGGCGTGCCGGCGAGCGCCAGCGCCGCCTTCGCCGCGTTCGGCGGGAAGTAGACCACTTCTAGAGCGCGCGAGGGGATCGTCTGCGGCGTCGAGAGGCCGGAATAGCCGTCCGTCACCACCATGGACTTCGCCGAGCCTGCGGCGTTCCAGATCAACACCACTTGCGAGTTGTCGGGGTTCAGGAAGGCGAAAGCCTCCAGGTCCGTCCCACCCGAGCCGGCCGCTGGGGAGGTGCAGCCGATCATGCGCGCACCGCGCTGCACGAACCGGCCGAGGCTGGAGAGGATGTAGTACTCGACGGAGCGGGTGATCGTGCCCGATCCGTCGCTCTGGATCGTCACGACGCCGCGCCGTCCCGTCTGGCCGTTCTGGTTGGGCGCCCCCGTCTCATCGAGCGCCATGTTCCAGAGGGTGACGCTGCGGGCGAAATTGCGGATCGAGCCTATCACAACGTCGCCGGCCATGAGCGCCATAGAGGCGTCGTTGTTCTGCGAGAACAGCGTCCGCATCTCGGTCTGGTGGATCGCCTTCGCGCCCGCCGAGTAAGGGATGTCCGCAGACTGCTTGGTGAAGGTGCCGGTGTAGGCGTGGTAAGCGCCGGCCGTGATGTTCGACGGAGCGCCCGTCAGGCTGTCGGTGACGTAGGTGCTGGTGTCTCCCCATGAAGCATCGCCCACCCACACTTCGGTGGACAGCCCGGCCGTCGTCAGTGCGGGCGCGAGATAGTTCTTGTTGAAGTCGGCGAGGTCTGAGAAGCCCCACATGCAGCTGGGATAGGTTGCCGAATAATTGGGCTCGTTCTGCGCCGTGATCGAATTGATAGTTACTCCCTGCGCCGCCCAAGCTTGCACGGCCTTGACGAGGTAGTTTGCCCAGAACGTCTTGTTGGCCGTGAGGCCGTTGAACGTGCCCCCAATGAGGGTCTGGTTGCCGCTCGTCTTGGTCCAGCCCGGCGGCGTCCAAGGCGCGGCGATGATGAAGAGGTTCGGCTGGATGGCCAGGATTTCTTTGACGAGCTGCACCTTGCCGATGTTGACGTCGGACTGAATGCTAAAGTTCGCCAATGACGTGTCGTTCGCGACGTCATCGTAGGTGACGAACCCGTTAGTGGCCTCGAAGTCGCAGGACGCAAGCGTAATGCGAAGCGTCGAGTGCCCGTTCGTTACGAACATCTCGGTGAAGAGGGCCGTGCGCTGCGCCAGCGTCAGGCTCAGCAGCCGGGAAATGGAGCTGCCCGTAAGTGCCGAGCCGACGCCCAGGAACGGCTGATAAAGCTGCGCCGGATTGGTGACGATCTGCTGCGCCGTCTGCACGCCACCCGCGAAGGGCGTGGTCGTTTGCGAGGCCATTTGCGCCGTGAGGGCTGTGTTAGTCAGCAGCGCAGTCAGGGGCCCAAGGGACGTGCGAACCACAAACAGCGCCGTCCCCTTCGGCGAACCCGTAGCGCCCGCCAGCGTCTCGACGACAGAAATGCTGTCGGTTCCCGCGGAGGAAGCTGAGAGCCCCACCACCACGCGCCAGCCATTCGTATCGTCGCCGGCGACGGCGTAGCGCCCATCGTTTGGCGTGATCGACAGCGTAGAGCCCGCAGTCTTGTTCGCGATAGTTGCGACGGTCGTTCCCGCAACCGCAGACAGCGCGATGCTGGGGCTGGACGGGGAGAAGGCGAGCGTCGAGAGCGTCGGCGCCGCCGCCTGGATCGGCACGGAGATCGTGGTCTCCACCGCATCCGTGGACGTAGCCGCCCGCACCTTGGCGGAGATCGTTCCGCTCGCGGCTGCCGTCGACGTCGTGGTGAGCACTCCTGTGGAGCTGTTCACCGCCAGAGCGCCCGAGAGGACGGAGTAGGACACCGTCCCCAGGAGCGAGCACGAAAGCTGGCCTGCCGCGGAGCCGGAGGCCGCGCCAGCCGCTACGGGCGTCGCGCTGAACGACAGCGCCGCCCCCCCGCCGCCCGCCGCCTTGGCGAGCGTCCGGGCCTTCAGCAGGCCGGTTTGCTTCAGCAGGCCTCCCATCTCAGGCGCCCTTCCCGGCGACGCTGGCGTTCACCAGCGATCCCGTCAGGGCGGTGATGTTCAGCCTCCACCAGGCGCAGCCCGGCTCGCTGTAGATCGAGGGGACGATGCCCGTGGAAGGGTTGCCGCTGATGGTGTCGACCGGCGCCCAGCTCGCGCCGGTCGGCCCCGCCGGGTCCTTCATCGACCGCTGGACGGTGCAGGTGACGGCGGTCGCCGGGCCGTCGAGCTGCACCACCACATCGGTCCCGATGAGCCGGATGGGCGTGCCTGGGCCTACGGCGGTGATCGGGTCGTTCGACTGGCGGTAATTCTGCCCGTCACCGTAGGGGCGATCGACGAAGGTGGTCATGAGGCGTGCTCCATCGGCGCGGCGCGTGAAGGCGACGCGGGGCTTAGGGCGGCAGGAGGAAGGGGCGGTTAGGTGTTGGCGGGCCAGCCGGCCGTGATGTCGATGGTGGCGAGCGCGGCGGTGTCGGCGGCGGCGGCGATGGCGTCGACCAGATCCTGCGCGTGCTGGACGAGGGCTGAGTAGTAGGCGCTGGCGGCGAGGGCGAGGTTCACCCCGTCCTGTGGCGTCGGAAGCGGGATGCGCGGCCCCTCCGCAGTCACCCAGCCGCGCGAGTAGCCGTCCGGCCAGGTGGTCAGCCCGTCGCGGACGAGCCCGGCCATGGTGACCAGGCCGATCAGGTTGCCGCGCGCGCCGTCGTCGATCTGCACGTGCAGACCGTCCACCAGGAGGCCGGCGGCGATCTTGTCGTTCAGCGTCGCGCCCACCTCACCGGCCTTGGCCACCTTCAGCTCATCGAGCGTGGGCGCAGGCGGCGCTGGCGGGTCGATCCAGTCGCCCGAAGCAGGGTCCAGCTCCTTCGGCGTCGCGCCGTTCAGCGCCACGAAGGCCCCCGTGGACAGGTCGAGGTAGTGGGTGCGCGAGCTGACGCCCGGATCGGCGTCGAACACGTGGGCGCCCGGCGGAACGTCCTCCGGGTGCGCAGTCCCGCAGTAGAGGATGACGCCGTATGTCGAGCCGGGCGCGGCCGGCTGCACCGCCACCCACCAGACGAACGGCTGCGACTCCGGAGGTGCGGGATCGCTCACTTCTCAAGCGCCTTGAGGTTGATGAGGGTGTGGTCGGAGCGGACTGAGCAACCGACGACGGCCGCGTAGATGTCGTAGTAGTGCGAGCCCGCCGCCGGCGTGTCGAGCACGGTAATCGCCGCGATGACACCCGAGGCTTGGCCGAGCGTGTAGACGGTGTAGGGCCCGCCGCTGAGACCGGAGACAGGTCGGTTCTGCCCGCCTTGGACGGTGACCGGGACCGTAAAGATTTGGCCGTCGTCGCGGTAGACGTAGTAGTTCCACGTCTGATCCGACCCATCGGAGGCGTTGTTCGTCGCCTTGCCGATAATCTGGCCTTGGATTTCAACGCTGCCCCCGTAGGTGGTGATGTAGCAGCGGCAGAGGAAGGTCACGGCCGTGTTGACCGTAGTGGTCGTATCACTGCGAGCGCTGGCGGTGCGCGTCACCGCGTTGGCGACGATCTTCCCGCCGCTGACCTGAAGGTCGCCAATCTTCAGGTTGGTGATCGCCGCGTCCGCGATGTTTGCGGTGCCGACGTTGATGCTCCCCAGGTTCGCCGAGATCGCGTCGAGGCTGGTGACGTGGATCTTGTCGGCCGTCACCGCCTGCGCAGCGAGCTGCGCGGTCTGGATGGACCCGGCCGTGATCTGCGCGCCGTCGATGACGGTCCCGCCGTAGTTCACCACCACGAGCGTCGATCCGCACAGCCAGGTGGCGACGCAGATCGTCGCGTCGCTGCGGGCGACAGCGGGGCTGGAGGTCACAGCGAGCCCGGTCGCACCCAGCGTCCAGTAGACGTAGTAGTAGGTCCCGATCGTGCCGGTGAACGTCTGACCGCCGGGGCTGTCGAGGTTCGCCTGCAGCTGGGCGTCGGTGTCGTCGATGTACTGGACGTAGGCCGCCCCCCAGTGCAGGCCGCTCAGCGGTCCCGCTCCTCCGGTCACCACTTGGAACGAGAGGCCGGGGAAGTTGATCGAGCGGTGGCCGATCGTCAGCTTGTTGGCCGTGATCGTGTTGGCGGCGATCGCGCCGCCCTCGATCTTGGTGTTGTCGCTCCCGTTCTGCCAGCTCGAAAGGGTCGTCGCGCCCGTGAGCTGGATCTTGCCCGGCTGGATCAGCGTCGTCTTGGCGTTCAGCCGCGCCGCGGGATCGTCCGCCTGAGCCTGCACCGTGGCGATGGTGACGCCCGTGGTTCCCACCGTGATCGTGCCGGGCAGCGACGATCCGGTCTGGAGGACGTTGGCG